>CALIWM010000051.1:0-7009 GCA_938046645.1 uncultured Gemella sp.
GAATTAATTGGTACAAGTGATATCTTGAATGGTACAAATGGACGTAATGGTACAGATGGTGCAAACGGTGCGGCAGGTCATGATGGTCATGACGGACGTAATGGTGCTGAATTACTAAGTGGAGTTACTGCACCAACTGCTAAAGATGGTAAAGATGGAGACACATTTATCGATGCTAACACAGGTGATGTTTACAAGAAAGAAAATGGTTCTTGGAACAAGATTGGTAACATCCGTGGACCTCAAGGAACTACTGGTGAAAAAGGTGAAAAAGGTGACAACGGTAAAGACGGACGTGCACCAAAAATTAAAGTAGAAGATATTACTTCACCTTCAAGATCTAGAAGAGCTACAGATGCAACTTCAACTCCAACTCGTAATGGTATCCGAGTTACAGTTTATGATGATGTTAATGACAACGGAGTATACGATGAAGGTATCGATAAAGTATTAAGTAGTAAAGATATTTATAACGGAATTGATGGACGTGATGGTTCAGCTCCAACTATTACTACAAAAGATAATGGAGATGGAACACACACTATCACAGTTCAAAATCCAGATGGTTCTGAATCAACAACTAAAGTTAAAGACGGTAAAGACGGTAAAACTGCCAATATCACAACAACAGAAAACCCAGATGGAAGCCATACAATTACTGTAACAAATCCAGATGGAACAACTAAAGAAACAGTTGTTAAAAACGGTAAAGATGGTAAGACTCCAAAAGTTGAAGTCACTGATAACAATGATGGAACTCATACTGTTAAAGTTACAGATGGAGACGGCAATGTTACTAACGCTATCATCAAAGATGGTAAAGACGGTAAAGCTGCAACAGCAACAACTACTAAAAACCCAGATGGAAGCCACACAGTAACAATCACAAACCCAGATGGAACTAAGAATGAATTCGTTGTGAAAAATGGACGTGACGGTGTTGACGGACGTACTCCAACCGCATCTGTTCGTGACAATGGGGACGGAAGTCATACAATCGTTATTACAAATCCAGAAGGTGTGACAACTGAAACAACAGTACGTGATGGAAAATCACCAAAAGTAACAATAACTGATGAACAAAATGGAACTCACAAAATCACAGTTCTAAATGGAGATGGAACAACTACTGAAACAATCATTAAAGATGGTAAATCACCAGTAGCAACAGTTAGAGATAACCAAGATGGTACTTACACTATCCGTGTAGAAAATGGAAACGGAACTGTTTCTGAAACAACAGTACGTGATGGTAAATCTCCAACTGCTAAAGTAGTTGACAATGGAGATGGAACTCACACAGTTACAATCGTTAACTCTGATGGAACTACTACAACTACAACAGTACGTGATGGAAAATCACCGAAACTTGAAGTGATTGATAACAACAATGGTTCACACACTATTAAAGTTACAGGAGCAGATGGTAAAGAAACTAATACTACAATCTTTGATGGTAAATCACCAAAAGCTAATATCGTTGATAATGGAGATGGAACTCACACATTAACAATCGTAGATTCTGATGGACGTGAATACAAATCTGTTATTAAAGATGGTAGAGACGGAAAAGATGGAGTATCACCAACTGTAACAGTTAAAAATAATAATGATGTAACTCACACAGTTACAATTACTAACCCAGATGGAAGTAAAACTGATATGGTTATCAAAGACGGTAAAGATGGTAAATCACCAAAAGTTTCTGTTGAAAATAATGGAGATGGAAGTCACACAATCACAATCATCAATTCAGATGGTTCTGTAACAAAAACAGTTGTTAAAGATGGAAGAGACGGACGTGACGGAAAAGACGGACGTGACGGAAAAGATGGACGTGATGGTAAAGATGGAAACTGTAGATGCAATGACAAACCAGTACCTCCAGTAAACAATAATCCAGCTGGACCAACGTTTGCAATGCCAGAACCACCGGTTCACGAATTACCAGAATACACAGGTGGGTTAACACCACTTGATCCTCCGGTTTATGACAAACCAGAATTCAACGGTGGAGTACCAGGAATGCCTGAGGTTACTGAAGTACCAGAATTAAAAGTACCAGAAGTGCCAGCGCAACCAACACGAGAAAAACCAATGACACCAGATAATGGAACAGTACCACCAACACCAGAAGTGGTACCAGCAGTTAATGTAAATCAACCACAAGCTAATGCTCGTGTTGAAAGATTAGCTGAAACAGGTGAACAAGGTTATAATGCTTCTATCTACTTAGGTGGAACACTATTATTCACTCTTTACTTAGCAGCAAGAAGAAAAGATGACTAGAACATATTAAGGAATAACTAATTAAATAATATTTTCTAAAATAGATATAGAAGTATCTTGAAAAGAACTCTAACGGAAATTTCGTTGGAGTTCTTTTCTTTTTTTATATTTTGGACAAGAGGTTAGAAAATAATATGATGTTTTAGTTTAGTGAATTTATCTACAATTATAGCATACTAATATTTTCTATTTTCCTTTTAAAAAACGTTGAAATTTGGTATAATAATAAAGATACCTATATAGTAAAGAATGCTATGTGAAGGTATTATAAAAATAAAAAAGGAGTGTTAATTTGAGTAATAACATTTCAGATGTTTTAGCAAAAGAAATTGAGAAGTTAATGAAGAATAAATTTTTCTTCAAACAACCAAGTAATTCAAAGGTTTTAACTAATTCAGCTATTTATTTACTGTTAACGGTGATAGGATCATTAGTGAATTTTGAAATTCTGGCAGCATTCCTTTCTGTATTTCCACTTACATATGTTCTTGGTGCAAAAGGATTAAGATATTATCTCCCATTAATTATTACTGGGGGTGCGATGTTATCTGTAGTTGCCTCTCCTAGTATGATAGTTTGGTATGTTATACACATGGTTATAGCATATATAATTTATAAAACTATATTATTGCGAGGTTCGAAAATATTTTTAGTTGCAGCATCAACTACGGTAATATTTTCAGGTATAGCCTTGTATATATTTATATCGATAAAAATTGGAAAAATAGTTATTGATAGTAAGCAAATATTGGAGTTTATTAATACTTATGTTAATTCTATGGTAGAGATGAATCAAGGGGTTGATAAAAACTTAGTTTTAGAAAGTTTTTCAAATATGCAAAAATCATTCCCTGTAACATTATTCATCATGTTACTTGTATATAGTTTAGTATTGATACATTGTACATTATCGATGTTAGCTAGAGAATTTGTTATTATTCCAGTATTTCCAAAGTTTAGTCGCATAATGGTTAGTTCAAAAAGTGCGTATACATATATTGTAGTTACTATAATAACTTTCCTTGTTGAAATGGAAGCTGGAAGCAATACATATAGTTTTTGGAATATTCTATTCCAAAATATAACAGGGATATTGTCGTTAGCATTTATTTTAAATGGATTGTTTACCGCATTCTTCTTTGTAGAGCAAAAATCAAAATCAACTATAGGTAAACCTATATTAGTCTTGTTGATGGTTGTTTTTAGTCCTATCTTTGAATTACTAGGATTTGTTGACAGTATATTCAAGTTAAGAGAAGGATACATTATTATGAAGAGGGGGAGATAAGCATGAGCGATAAGAAAAAGTATGAGTTAATTATAATAACTGCATTTTTAGTAGGTGCGATTCTGAGCGGTATATTTAGTATTTACAGCTTAATAGTATACTTATTGATGGGCTTACTTATTTTCGTTCTTTATAACACACAGAAGAAAAAATCCGTTGAACAAACAGAGCGATACATTAGTAAACTGACTAATAGAATTAAAGATTCTTCTGAAAAAGGTATCAATAAGTTTCCTATAGGAATAATCGTAATTGATGAGGATAAGAATATAGAGTGGGCTAACAATTTTATATACAAGAATATTAAAGTTGAAGATATCAAGGGTATGAATATTGTAGAACTTATGCCTGAGATTGAGGAGTTGTTTGATCTTGAGACTCCTGTAGATAATCAGTTTGAAATTTTTGGTAAACACTATAAAGTAAATTACCAAAAAGATAGTGGTTATATATATTTCTTTGATATTACAGAAAGTAAAGTAGTAATGCAAAGATTTAGAGATACTCGCCCAATTATACTTAATTTGAGTCTTGATAATTATGAAGATGTATATGATTCTTTAGATGACGAAGTTGCAAGTAGATTAGATGCGACAATAGTTATTACTTTAACAGATTGGGCCAAAAAGAATAGTATCTATCTAAAAAGAATAGATGAAGATAGATTTATCGGACTTTTAAATGTTAAAGATTTAAAGAAAATCGAAAAAGAAAAATTCCAGATTTTAGATACTATTAGAAATCTAAAGGAGGAGTTCGATGCACCGATCACTTTAAGTATAGGTGTAGGTATGGGGACAGATTTCTTACCAGAGTTAGGAGAACTTGCGAAGAGTTCACTAGACCTAGCGTTAGGTCGTGGAGGAGATCAGGTTGCCATGAAGGATGTTGATGGTACGATTAGATTTTATGGTGGTAAAACTAATCCACAGGAAAAACGTACTAGAATTAAGGCGCGTGTTGTGTCTAATGCATTGGCTGATATTGTAAGTGATAGTGATAAGATAATTGTAATGGGACATAAACGACCTGATTTTGATGCTGTTGGAGCATGCGTAGGTATATATACCTTCTCTAAGTTTTTGGGTAAAGAGTGCTATATTATCTTAAATGAAAGTGATCGTGATGAGACTATTAAAAAAGTGATGTTTGAAATAGATAGTCATGATGAACAATTATCGAGAGTATTTGTAGACAGTGATGAAGCATGGGAGCTTATGACTCCTCAGACAACTTTAATCGTTGTAGATACTTCTGATGCCTCACGTGTAATTGATGCAGCTATATTATCTAAAGCTAATAAAAAAGTTATAATTGATCATCATAGACGTGGAGAAGATATTATTACGAATCCATTGTTAACATATATTGAACCGTATGCTTCATCTGCATCTGAATTAATTGCAGAGTTAATAGAGTATCAAACTAAGATTGAAAAAATCTCTCCTATTGCAGCAACTATCATGCTTGGGGGAATAGTAGTAGATACTCAGAACTTTTCTATAAGAACAGGATCTAGAACGTTTGATGCAGCTGCATATTTACGTAGTAATGGAGCAGATCCAATAAGAGTTAAAACGATTCTAAAAGAACCATTTGAGAATTTCATGAATAGGGTAGAAATAATTAATAATTCTATTCAGAAGTCCCCAGAAATTATTATGGCAAAAGCCCCTGAAGATAAATATTATACAAATGTTATGCTTGCTCAAAGTGCCGATTTACTTCTGACTCTTAAGGGTATTGAATGTAGTTTTGCTATAGGATATCTAGAAGAAGGTAAAGTAGGTATTTCAGCAAGATCATTAGGTAATATAAATGTTCAACTTATTATGGAAGAACTCGGTGGCGGAGGTCATCTTGCTAATGCAGCAACTCAGATTGAGGGGATTAACTTAGATGAAGCGTTAGAACGTTTAAATGATGCTATTGATAAAATAACATCTTAAAATAAATTATAGAAAAAAGGAGAAATTATAATGAAAGTTATATTTTTAGAAGACGTTAAAGGAAAAGGTAAAAAAGGAGATGTTAAGGAAATTGCTGATGGATATGCAAAATTCTTAATAACTAACAAGAAAGCTGTAGCAGCAACAAACGCTAATATGGCAACACTAAAAGGACAACAAAAACGTGTTGAAAAAGATAAACAAGAAGAATTAGTTCAAGCTAACTTACTTGCGAAACAACTAGAAGGTTTAGAAGTAACTATTAAAGTTAAATCTGGAGAAGGTGGAAGACTATTCGGATCAGTATCTTCAAAACAAATTGTTGAAGAACTTAAGAAACAACATGACCTAAAAGTCGATAAGAAAAAAATTGACTTACCACACGGTATTCAATCTTTAGGTTACACAAATGTTAAAATTAAACTACATTCTCAAGTAGAAGGAACAATTAAAGTTCACGTGGTGGAACAATAGTAAATAAGTTGAAGGTGATAATATGAAATATCATATAGATTCTGTCGTTATGGCAGAACAATCGTTATTAGGGGCTCTAATGCAAGAGCCTGAGAAATTAGTAGAAGTGAAGGCAACGGTTGATGCAGAAGACTTCTATGATGAACGAAATAAAGATATTTACAGTGCTATTTTACGTTTAGATGAAATGGAAATAATACCTGACACCACTACAATTTTTGAAGAAATAAATAATAGTGGGGCATTCAGAAACGTGGATGCCTCATTATATATAGTGGACTTATATGATATTACTCCAAGTTCTAGAAATATAATGCATTATGCGAATTTAGTAAAAAGATATTCTATTTACAGAGAAATTCGTGCCGCTTTATTAAGTAGTACTGAAGAGATGAATCAAGGAAATGCTGATATTGACTCTTTAACGGCAACTTTATTTGATCAAGTTGAACGTGCGATGGAGCGTGCCAAGACATCTCAATTTAAGAACATGAAAGATGTTACTGAAGAAGTATTTAAAGAGATTTTAGCTCGTATGGCAGGGGAAGGTGAAAATGTAGCTGTCCCAACTGGATATGGAGCCCTAGATAAGCTTGTAGGTTTTGGTAAGGGGGATTTAATTATCCTTGCAGCGCGTCCTGCGATGGGTAAAACAGCATTTGCATTGAATATTGCGCTAAATATTGCTGGAAAAAATCCTCGTTCTGAAGACGAGAAAAGAACAGTGGCATTATTCTCATTAGAGATGGGTGCAGATCAGCTTGTTTCTAGGATGATTTGTAGTGAGGGAATGATAGATTCTGAAAAAATTAAACGAGGAAATCTTGATAATGATGACCTTATGAAACTGGAAACAGCGGTTCATTTCTTAAATCAGAAGAATGTCTTTATTGAGGATAGTGCTTTTATTAAAGTAAATGAAGTAAAAGCGAAATGTAAGTTATTAAAAGCTGAACATGGTTTAGATTTAGTAGTTATCGATTATCTACAACTTCTGCAAGGAAGTAAG
>CALIWM010000052.1:0-5425 GCA_938046645.1 uncultured Gemella sp.
GAGAATTTAATGTTTGTTTTTACTTTAAAAATGTGTTCTTTACTGTATTTTATTGAATTTTTAAAAAAATAAAGTTTGTTTATTGTTCAAATAAAATGAAAAAATAATAAACTATTATAAAGGTTAGAACATTAAATTTCTAGATTTTTATCTTTACAAACGCTTTCAAATATGATACTATTTTTGATGAAAAGATAAATATCAATTTATAGGAGGTTAATATGGCGAGTTTATCATTAAAAAAAATCTATAAAAAATATGATAATGGTTTTTGCGCGGTAACTGATTTTAATTTGGAAGTAGCTGACAAGGAATTTGTTGTATTTGTGGGACCATCAGGTTGTGGGAAATCTACTACCCTTAGAATGATTGCAGGTTTAGAAGATATAACAGAAGGTGAGTTTTATATAGGGGACAAATTAGTAAATGATGTTGAACCTAAAGATAGAGATATAGCAATGGTATTCCAAAGTTATGCGTTATATCCACATATGACAGTTTTTGATAATATGGCATTTGCTTTAAAATTAAGAAAAGTACCTAAAGATGAAATTAAAGCGAAAGTAGAAGAAGCTGCAAAAATTCTTGGATTAGAAGAGCTTTTAGATAGAAAACCAAAAGCACTTTCTGGAGGACAACGTCAAAGGGTTGCATTAGGAAGAGCTATTGTAAGAAGTCCGAAGGTATTCCTTATGGATGAACCGCTATCGAACTTAGATGCTAAATTAAGAAGTAACATGAGAGCGGAAATTATTAAAATACATAATACATTAGGTGCTACTACGATTTATGTAACGCATGATCAAACAGAAGCTATGACAATGGCTGATAGAATTGTAGTAATGAAAAAAGGTGTTGTTCAACAAGTTGGAAGTCCTAAAGAGATTTATGATCATCCAGAAAACCTATTTGTAGCAGGATTTATTGGAGCGCCTACAATGAACTTCATGAGAGGTAGAGTTGCTGAAGGTAACTTTGTAACTAAAGATGGAGGAGAAATAGAAATTCCGATAGGACACTATGATAGATTGAAAGAACTAGGCTATGAAGGAAAAGAAGTAGTCCTAGGAATTAGACCAGAGAATATCTCTAATGATCCACTTGTACTAGAGACATATTCACATGCTAAAATTACTTCAAAAGTAATCGTGGCAGAGTTATTAGGGTCTGAGTATATTGTTCATACCGATTTAAATGGTGAAAGTATTAAAGCGATTGTACACTCAAGACAAAATATTAAAATGGGAGATGAACTTACATTCGCTTTAGATATGAATAGAGCACATTACTTCGATGTAGATACAGAACTTAGTATCTTAGAATAATTTAAATAAGACGTCAAATTTTTAAAAAACATACAAAATAAGGAGGCTCATATTATGAGAAAATTAAATAAATTGTTTGCTGTAGCAGCAACGACAGCTCTTGTTTTAACAGGGTGTGTGGGCGGTAAAAAAGAAGAAAAGCAAGCCGATCCGAATAAAAAAGTAGAAATTACTTATTGGGATTTCCCACAATTTACAAAAGATAAAGAATTCAAAAAAACTGAGGATTTCGATGCAGCTTTAATCAAAGCGTTTGAAGCAAAAAATCCAAATATTAAAGTTAACTATCAAAAAATTGAATTTACAGATGGACCAGCAAAAATCGAAACAGCTATTCAATCGAAAACAGCTCCAGATGTAATTTATGATGCGCCAGGACGTGTAATTGCATGGGCAGCTAAAGATTTATTAGTTCCATTAGATGATGTTGATAAATCTAAATTAAATGAAGCAGCAGTTAAAGCGTCTAGTTATAAAGATAAACTTTATATGTATCCACAAGGGGTAGCACCATTCTTAATGGGTGTAAACAAAGACTTAACAGATAAGTTAGGTGTAACAGACCTTCTACCTCTTAACAAACAAGATAGAAGTTGGACTGTAGAAGAATATGAAAAATTCTTAAAAGCAGTTAAACAAAAAGATTCAAGTATTACTCCAGCTTTATTCTACACTAAATCACAAGCGGGAGACCAAGGGCCAAGAGCATTTGTAGCAAACTTATACAATTCTTGGATTACAGATGATGCAATCAGCAAATACACTATTAATGATGCAAATGGTGTTAAAGGATTAGAGTGGGTAAAAAAAGCTTACGATGATGGTTTATTAGGACAAGGGGTAGCTTTAGAAGCTAAAGATGCTCTAGAGGCATTCAAATCTGGACGTGCAGCAACTACAATCTTATTCTCTCCTGGTATCGCAGCTTCACACGCATCTGGATTTAACTACAAATTCTTACCGTTCCCTAACAATGGAGGAAAAGCTAAATATGATTATCTAGTTGCAGGACCAGCTATCTTTGATAACGGTGATGCAGATAAAGCAGCAGCGGCTAAAAAATTCGTTGACTTTATGGTTAATGATAAAGATTGGGGTAAACGTACTCTATTAGCTTCTGGTAACTTCTCAGCTAAAAAAGGTGAAACAGGATTATACGATTCAGAAGAACTTAAATTTGCCGAAGGATTAACTGGACAATACGCTCCATACTATAACACAATTCCAGGATTCGCAAAAATGAGACCACTATGGTTCAACATGGTTCAAGGTGTATTAAATGGTAAAACTACACCTAAAGAAGGATTAGATAAATTTGTAGAAGATGCAAATAAAACAATAAAAGAAGCATTGTAATTTGACGTATGAAGGGATAGAGTTGCTTCTATCCCTTTTTTAGATAAAAAATAAACTTTTTAGGAGGTTCTATGAAAACTACTAAGAAAAGAAAAAAAATAGACTTTAGTGCATATCTATTTATTTTGCCAGTTAGTTTATTTTTCATAACATTTGTTTTAGTACCAATGTTACGCGGGCTGCAGTTATCATTATATAGTTTTGCTAAAAAGAATCCGGTATTCGTTGGACTTAAACACTATTCAGACTTATTGTTTAGTGGAAGTGGAGCAACAATCCACGAACCATTTATGAAATCCCTTATTAATACGATTATTGTAACGGTAGTTGCAGTACCTATAGTAGTATTAGTATCTATATTTGTTGCAGTAACGATATACAACAAGAGTGCAGTAGTAAGATCATTCTTCCGTGGAGTATTTTATATTCCAGCGATATCTTCTGTAGTTTCTGTTACTGTAGTTTGGGCTTGGATCTATCACCCAGAATATGGAATTTTAAACTATGTATTTAAATCGATGCATTTAATTAACGATAATGTTGACTGGTTAGGAAATCCAAGCACAGCATTATATGCTATTATTACGATTTTGATTACTACCTCATTAGGACAACCGATAATTCTTTATGTTGCTGCTTTAGGTAACGTGCCAAAAGAATTATTAGAAGCTTCGGAAATTGACGGAGCAACAAAATGGCAAGTGTTCACAAAAATTACTTGGCCGCTGATTAAACCAACGACATTATATATTGTTGTTGTAACTACAATTAACTCGTTCCAAATTTTCGCCTTAATTCAGTTATTAACTGCTGGGGGACCAAACTATGGAACAAGTACAATTATGTATCTAGTTTATGAAGCAGCAATTAAAAACGGAAATCATGGTGTAGCTAGTGCGATGGGTATTATCCTTGCTGTAATTATTGGAGTAATTTCAATATTACAATTCAAGTTCCTATCTACAGATAATGATTAGGAGGATTTAGAATGAAAAATATAAGTATTTTTAAAATAGTATCAATGATAATATTACTTGGGTTAACTATATTCTTTATTTTTCCATTTTATTGGATTGCATCAGGATCATTTAAATTACAAGATGTAGCAATAACGATCCCACCAGAATGGTGGCCATCTACTCCAACTTTGGAAAACTATGAAAAGTTATTTACATCGAATACATTGAGATGGTTCTTTAACTCAGTATTTATTTCAGTAATGACAACATTTTTAGTTTGCGCTACATCAGCTCTAGCAGGATATGCGCTAGCTAAGAAAAATTTCCCAGGTGTTAAGATAATATTCATGGTGTTTGTGGCAGCAATGGCATTACCAAAACAAGTAATTTTAATACCTTTATTAAACTTAATCACTGAATTTAACTTAATGAATACATACTACGCGTTAATTCTACCTGCAGTAGGTTGGCCGTTCGGGGTATTTTTAATGAGACAATTCTCTCAAGCAATTCCAACAGAGTTACTTGAATCAGCAAGAATAGATGGTTGTGGTGAAGTAAGAACATTTATAAATATCGCGTTACCAATCATTAAACCAGGTATTGGAGCATTAGCAATCTTTACTTTTATCGCTAGTTGGAACGATTATTTTTCACAATTAATCTTCTCTAATACACCAGACATGTCTACATTACCTTTAGGGTTAGCAGCGTTAGCGCAAGGTCAAGAGTTCTCTAATGACTACGGATTACTAATGGCAGGAGCATCATTAGCATCATTACCGATGATAATAGTGTTCATTTGTTTCCAAAATTACTTTACTCAAGGTGTTACTTTAGGTGCCGTGAAAGGATAAGTTTATGAATAAACAACAATTAATAGAATATCTAAAAGGAGAAATGATAGTTTCTTGTCAAGCATTACCAGGTGAAGCTTTATATAAAGAAGAAGGTGGAGTGATGTGTTTAATGGCACAAGCTGTTAAGAATGCGGGTGTAAAAGCTATTAGAGCCCAAGGAGTTTTAGATATTAAACAAATAAAAGAACAAACGAATTTACCAGTAATTGGTATAATAAAAAAATCATATGAAGGATATGCTTCATATATAACTGCTACAATGGATGAGGTTGATAAATTAGTTGATGCAGGATCTGATATAATAGCGTTAGATTGCACGAATAGAGAACGAGGGGATGGAAAAACACCTAGTGAATTCGTGGAAGAAATAAAAGAAAAGTATCCTAATGTATTATTGATGGCAGATATTTCTAATTTAGAAGAAGCTATAGAAGCGGAAAGAGCAGGGGTGGATTTCGTAGGAACAACGATGAATGGATATACACCATATACATCAGATTCAAAAAAATTCAACCCAGATTTAGTAAAAGAAATCGTAAAAAATGTAAAAGTTCCGGTTATAGCAGAAGGAAAAATTCATACCCCAGAACAGGCGAAACAAGCATTTGAAGCGGGAGCGCATTGTATAGTAGTTGGGGGAGCAATAACTAGACCGCAAGAAATTGCAACAAGATTTTTAAGTGAGTTGAGATAATGAGTATAATAGTTTTATTGGCATATTGGTATACCTACAGTAAATGGTATATACTAGGATCGTGGTTTATCACATATATTTTAAATATAGCATTTAAGAAATTATGGCTTTCACCATTATTAATAAATGCGCTTGCATTGGGAGTATTATTTATAGGGATATACTATAAGTTAATAGAGGGGCAAGAAGTAGGAGCATCAGTATTAAATGTGTATATGCCGATAGTATTTT
>CALIWM010000053.1:0-8035 GCA_938046645.1 uncultured Gemella sp.
TTCTATATTTGCTACCTTATCTTCTATCCATACTCTACTTCCTTTACCCATTATTCCACAACCCGCTGTGATCATTAACACACATGCTACTATTACCGTTCCTATTATTTTCAATATATTCTTTTTCATAACTTTCTTACTTTCTATGTTTCATTTTTTCTTTATTACAATGTAATTTTTTTTTGCTTTGACTCTTTCATTTAACGAGGCGTTAGGCAAGACATTACTTCTATCGCTAGCTATGGCATATACTTGTTCTCCATTTTCACTTCGATTATCGTTAAAGTTAAGGGTTGTCCCTATAAGGTTGTTACTTTCTCTTGTGTAAGCATCCCACCCAATAGTATAACTGCCATATTCTGCTTGAGCTATTTTTTTGTGTATTCTATCTGATTTATTCATCCTTTATTTTCCTTTATTATGTTCTCTTAATATCTTTGATAGTTTAGGAGAAGTAAATATTATACCATTTTCATATACATTACTTGATGAATATTTGTTTATCACGGTCTTAATTTCCTGTTCCTCATCATTATTTACTATAACTCTTATACTTATCCCCCCCATTAGATTCTTTTCACTATAATCATAGTCTATTCTGTAACTTTTTATAACTCCACTTTCTGTTAAATTAGTTTCATCAAACCCTTTTATTATCTTTTCCACAACTGCTTTCCCTTCTTCTCCATGTACTATGCTCTTCACTCTGTATTTATCCATTTGTATCTTTCCTACTATTAATATCGCTATTATTGCTATTACCGATATTATACTTATCAATACTTTCTTCATTTTTTCTATCCTTCCTTTTCTACTATCTTTTCTAACCATAGTCGCCCTTTATAATTATTGCGTGGAAATATGTTTTGTATTTCTATATATTATTCTTTTTCTATTATATCATATTTCTCACCATAAAAAATAGAACACCAAATCTCACTTATTAATTGAAATTGGTGTTCTACTTTACGATACTTCTATTCCTCTTATGTCTACTTCTCCTGCACTATTTTTCAACACTTCTTTCATTCTATCCTAAAATAAATAATTAGCTTTACCTATCTACTATTATATATTATAATTATTATTAAGTTGCTTATAGGCAACTATCAATCGATATAATTCGACTTATTTACACAGGAGGTAAACTATGACTGAAATGAAATTAATACCAAGAAATGAAGTTGAAGAGAAATATACTTGGGATATGACTCTTCTATACAAAACTGATGAAGATTTTAAAGCGAGCCTTGAGAATATCAAAAAAGAAATCTTAGATTTCAAGGCTGCTTATGAAGGAAAATTAACGGATCACACTACTTTAGATACTGCCGTTAAAAAATACGAAGAACTTTACGAAGAATACTATAAACTATCTCACTACGCTGAGTTACCAATGGCGGTGGATAGATTTAATGACAATGTAGTACAAAATGTAACACTATTTGAAGATGTTTCTACTTTATGGGCAGGGAATTTAAGTTTCTTCGATACTGAACTTGTAGAACTAGATGAACAGTTCATTAAAGATTTCGTGAAAAACTATCGTCCTGATTTAGAATATTACTTCGAAAAAATCGTTCAGGAGAAAAAACATACATTATCAAAAGAAGCTGAACAAGTAATCGCGAATTACGAAAGCCTTCCTGGTTACTACAATCTATACGAGGTAACTAAACACGAAGATATGCAATTCGATAGTTTTGAAGCGAACGGTAAAACTTATGAAAACAGCTTCGTACTATACGAAAACTTACACGAAATGGATAACGATACTGAAGTTCGCCGTAATGCTGCAAAAAGTTTTTATAAAACATTAAATACTTATAAAAACACTTCAGCAAACGAGTATATTTCACAAATCAAAAAAGAAAAAATGCTTGCTACAATGCGTGGTTATGACAGTGTTATCGACTACCTATTAGCTGCTCAAGATGGTAACCGCGAACTATATGATCGTCAAATCCGTACTCTTATGACAGATTTAGCACCTCATATTCGACGTTACATTAAGCTACTGGCTCATGAACACAAGATTGAAGATATGCAGTTTGCTGATTGCAAAATCAATCTTGATCCTGATTTCGAAGTTGACATGACTATCGATGAATCTCGTTCTTACCTTAAAAAAGCACTTGGTGTTCTTGGTGAAGACTACGTAAAAATGATCGATGAAAGTTATGACAAACGTTGGACTGACTTCCCTCAAAATATTGGGAAAAGTACTGGTGGATTCTGCGCAACAGTTCCTAATGTAGCTGGATTTATCCTACTTTCTTGGACTGGAAAAATGAATGAAGTTTTCGTTCTTGCTCACGAGCTTGGACATGCGTATCACTTCATGAGTACTGGAAAACACCAAACAATGTTAAATAATGATTGTCCACTTTACTTCGTTGAAGCTCCATCAACTTGTAACGAGGTTATCGTATCTAACTACCTACTAAAAACTAACACTGATGCTCGTTTCAAACGTTGGGTTATCAGCAACATGATTAGTAGAACATACTTCCACAATATGGTAACACACTACTTAGAAGCTGTTTATCAAGATAGAATCTACAAAATGGTAGATAACAACGAAATGCTTAATGCTGACGTTCTTTCTAAAGTTAAACGCGATGTTATGGAAGAATTCTTTGGGGATAGTTTAGTAGTTAATAAAGGTGCAGAGCTTACTTGGATGAGACAACCTCACTACTACATGGGATTATACCCATACACTTACTCTGCAGGATTAACAATTGGTACAGCTATCGCTAATAAGATCGATAATGACAGTTCTTATTCTGACACTTGGTTAAATGTTCTTTCTAAAGGAAGCAGCATGTCAGCACTAGATCTTTCTAAACTTGCAGGTTGTGATGTAAGTACTGATGAACCACTTAAAGAAGCAATTGCTTATGTTGGTCACCTAGTAGATGAACTTTACAACTTAACAGATGAATTAAATAAATAAGGAGTGACTCAAAAATCGTGATTTCGTAGAAATCGATTTTGTCGAGTCACCCTCGCACAGTTTATTAGATATCTAAAAAGCTTCTATAAAGCGAATTTAGATATCAATAAACCACTGCGTCTATGAGGAGTGACTCGATAGAATTAATTACAAAAAATCAATTTCGTCGAATCACTCCTATTTTATTATATATTTAACTATGATATACTTTAACAAAGTAGTAATTTGAAGGAGTTTTATATGCATAAAAGTTGGAATGAAATAATAAAAAATTATCCAAAAATAGATGAACTTAATAACTTGATAGAAAAAATAGATGAAAAGCGTCTTACTACAACAATCTATCCTCCAAAAGAGCAAGTTTTTAGGGTTTTTGACTTAGCATTAGAAGATATTAAGGTCGTAATATTAGGACAAGATCCTTACCATAATCCTGAGCAGGCTTGCGGATTAAGCTTCTCTGTAAATGATGGTGTACCACTCCCTAAAAGTCTTATAAATATTTACAAAGAGCTTCATGATGATTTAGGTATAAATCCAGCAAAAACAGGGAATCTCGAATCTTGGTTTAATCAGGGGGTATTTCTTCTTAACGCGGTTCTTACTGTTGAAAAAAATTCTCCTGCGAGTCACAGCAAAATGGGGTGGGAAAATTTTACGGATTACATAATTGAAACTATTTCAGAAAAAAATGAAAATGTAGTCTTTGTTTTATGGGGAGCTTACGCAAGAAGTAAAAATAAACTAATCGATTCTTCAAAACATCTAATTATTGAATCAGCACATCCGAGTCCATTATCCGCATACCGTGGCTTTTTCGGAAGCAAAGTCTTCTCTCAAATTAATGATTATTTAGCCTCTCACAACAGAGGAAATATAGACTTTGAATTAAAAATGAAAACAAATGAGCAAATTTCATTTTTTTAAAATATTTTTAAAAAATTTTAAGTATATTTTAAGTAAGAGATATATAATGAGTACCTAAACAAAAGTAATGAAATTTCATTCTTAACGACACTTGTCGTTTCTCCCTTTTAAGTTTGAAATTATTTTTGTTTAAACCAATATTTCGGTTAATTCTTTATGATATTAACAGATAATAAAACTTTTTAATTTTTTTCATAATGTGGCTTGTCGCTCCCTAGGCAAGCCATTCTCCCTTTTAAAGAGTTGAAAGACTCTTTTGTTATTTGTATATAAGATTAGATATAAACAAGCAAGAAATTGCTTAGAACTTAATTTAGTTCATCCGAAAAACGTGTTCCCCAAACACGTTTTTTATTATATTTTAAAACAAAAAAATCTCAGACATTTGTCTGAGATCTTTTATCTATTATACTGCTCTTCTATACCCTGCTTTTTGGGCTGCTTCTTCTGAATTGAAGACTAATAAGTTACTAGCAGCGACATTATTATAAGAAGGATGTGTTGGGGTATAGTAGTAACCACTCTTTTTACTAGCTCTAACAATAACCTTTCTAGGTTGTTGTAACTGTTGTTGAGCTTGTTGATTTTGAGCTACTTGAACAACTTCTTTTTTCCCACTATCACTTTCATCTATTCTTTTTTTAGATGGAGGTGGTGGCGCTATTTGTTGTTCTTTATTTTCTGTTGAATTTTCTTCTTTTTTCTCTTCAGAAGATTGTTCTTCTACTTTTTTATCACGTTCTTCTTTTTTCTCTTGGAAAGTTTTTCTTTGTTCTTCTTTTCTAGCTTCACTAAAATGATTTGTCGTTAGCATTGTTAACATCATAACAAGTGCACTTACAGCACCTAAGACAACTTTTTTCAAACGCGTTTTTCGTTGAATAAGTTTTACAATAGGTGGACATAATAGTATAAAACTTAATACAAATACGACAATAGCGTATCTAATACCATGAGTAAACACCATGCTTAGTGATATTATCATAAATACTAAAAAGATAAACCACAAAATAACTTGTCCATGTTCTTTCATGAATTTATTCACAATATTTCTCCTTAAAAATAATCACTTATCTATTTTAACACTTTCTTAGCTAATAGACAATTATTTTTATAAATATCTTTAACTTTCATGAAATTTAAGCCTTTTCAAACGAAACTAACCTTTATGTTCTATCTTTTAAAAAAGTTTATATATAAACTCATCGTTCCAGAAGTGATTTATCAATATCTAAATTCACTTTTAGAAGTTTTTCTGATATCTAATAAACTTCATAGAAGGTGATTCCACAAAATCGATTTATCCGATATCGTGATCTTTGAATCACTTACTGTAATTATTTTCTAGAAACAACCATAGAGATACCTTGACCTCCACCTATACAAAGTGAGCATAGTCCTTTTTCTTTATTGTCTTTAATTAGTGCATGTACTAATGTAACTAAAACACGACAACCGCTCGCACCTATTGGATGTCCTAGTGCTATTGCACCACCGCGCGTATTAACTTTAGTCGTATCTAGGTTCAATAGACGTGTAACGGCTATTGATTGTGCCGCGAAAGCTTCGTTCATCTCAAATAAATCAATATCTTCTATATTTAAACTTAATTTTTCTAGCACTTTTTGTGTTGCAGGTACTGGCCCTAGTCCCATTACTTTATTATCTAGACCTGCTGAAGCATACCCTTCAATGTAACAAAGAACATCTAAACCTAGTTCTTTGGCGCGTTTTTCACTCATTAGAATAACGCAAGCAGCTCCATCATTAATTCCTGAAGCATTCCCCGCTGTCACAGTTCCATCCTTTTTGAAAGCTGGGCGTAATTTAGCTAGGCTTTCTAATGTTGTATTTCCACGAACATATTCATCTGTATCGAAAACAATCTCTTCTCGTCTTGTTTTAATAGTTATCTGAGCAATTTCCTCAGAAAATAGATTATTCTCAATTGCTAAAGCTGCCTTTTTTTGACTCGCTAGAGCAAATTCATCTTGTTCTTCTCTTGTAATACCATATTGTTCTGCGATATTTTCGGCAGTAATACCCATGTGATAATTCTCAAAAGCATCAGTCAGACCGTCATTAATTATAGTATCTTCTAATTCAAAGCTACCTAGTTTTTGGCCAAAACGAGCATTCTTCGTATAATGTGGTGCCGCACTCATATTCTCTACTCCACCACAAACTACGATATCATTGTCTCCTACCATAATAGATTGAACTCCAAGAACAATACTCTTTAGTCCTGATCCACAAACTTTATTCACAACAAAAGCGCTTTTCTCTTTTGGAATACCTGCATTAACAGCTATTTGTCTTGCTACATTCTGCCCAAGACCAGTCTGCAATACATTACCAAATATAATTTCATCAACAAGATTCGGATCAAGATTTACGCTTTCTAATGCATGTTTTACAAGATCCCCACCGATTTTCGCTGCAGAAACATCTTTTAAACTTCCTCCAAAGCTTCCTATAGCAGTTCTTTTCGCACTTACAATAGCAACTCTATTCATGTTTTTTATCTCCTAAATTTAGTTTTCTAGTATATTTTACTATAAAAATCATACTTCATCAAATAATGTAGCAAAACTAAACTGATTCTAAAAATCACACTATTGTAACATTCTTTGAATATATTTGTAATATAAATGTAACATATTTGTAATAAAAGGTTGTTTTTTGTAATTTAAAGATGTATAATATAAATATAAAGAAGTTATACAAAAAGAAGGTGGATAATATGAACAAACTTCTAAAAACAACAGGTATATTTATTTTAGGAATAGGACTTATGACTGGCTGTACAGATAAGGTTGCACAAAAAATTGATAGTAACAATAATAATGTAACTAACGAAGTAACAGCTACTGAAGAAACACCAACTTCTTTAGCTAACCTACAAAAAGAAGTTGAACATATTAAACAAGCAGATAGTAACGTTAGTTCAAATATTATTAATAACAAACCCACAACTCAGGTAGCAACTCCTACTAAAAAAAACACTACAATACAACAAACTACTCAGACTGTAAAACATGACTTAGCTAAAGCCGGAGAGATTTTACAACCTATGGCATACGGAATGTTAAACTTAAAAGGTAGCAGTACTGCTAATGTAGTGAGATTTATTGCTAGTAACGATGGTAGCGATAATGTGGTAAAACAAATTAACTTGACTAAAGTATTGGACTTACTAAACACATACAATGCACAAACATTCCATAAACAAGACGTACTACAAAGATTACAAAATGATAAAGAAATTGAATTTGTTCAATTAAATAATAGAGTTACTGATTTTAGCAAACAAAACTTAGAAAAATTGATGAATCATAAAAATAAAGTTGTATATTTCGCAAAAGATCAAGTCTTCTTAGTTAAAAGTGATATTGGTTACGGTGGGGCCACTGACGCAATCTTCATGCCGGTGGAAAAATGGGAAGTTAAAGGAGACAGAGTTCTTATTCCATACGAAAATATCGCTACTAGAAAACCTGTAGGTATGATGACACTTCGCTTAAACAATAAAAACTACGAAAGCGGAGTTAATAGAACAATGTATTATGTAGAAAGATTCGAATTATATTAAAAGAACGGAACATCGTCATTTCACATGGCGATGTTTTTTTACGTTAATTTAAAATCGATATCCAGGGAACCTCTTTATTGAAATAATATAAAAATAGGTAACCGACTTAAGTTCTACTTTTGCCAGTTACCTATATAGATTTCTATTTAATATTACTGAAATTTACTAGTTTTCTAATAAAAGGATTTGATAAATAATAGTCTTATTATTTAACCATTTTCTTTACATCTTCAATAGCATCTTCTGCAGCTTCTTTTACATCTTCTGCCACTTCTTTTACTTTAGAAAATAGTTTTCCAGCGAATCCTTCTTCTTCAACAGCTTCTTTAGCGTCTTCTACTTTGTCTGCAGCTTCATCTTTCACGTCTTCTGCTACTTCTTTTGCATCTTCTACTTTATCTTCTACAGCATCTTTTACATCTTCTGCTTTGTCTGCTGCTGCGTCTTTTACGTCTTCCGCTACTTCTTTTGCGTCTTCTACTTTATCTTCTACAGCATCTTTTACATCTTCCGCTTTATCTTCTGCTGCATCTTTCACATCTTCCGCTACTTCTTTT
>CALIWM010000054.1:0-2770 GCA_938046645.1 uncultured Gemella sp.
CCTAAAACCTTCTGTATCAATTAGATAACCTAGACATATTAACGCCTATGATAGTCATAGTTAAAAACAAAAGATGTACTTGCTTGTAGAATACTCATGTTTTTTCAGACCAATAAATTGATAGCTGAGTAGTCAAAGCTCTCAATACAAAATAAAAGAGATAGGACAAAGACTAGCATAAACAATATATTAAAATCTCGCTGCATACCATTTGAAAAATAACCTTGGACTAAAAGCAAATCAATGTCTATTTTAGTTTCATTATAGACATAAGTAATTAGGAAACCATTTAAGGATAAGGAAATACTTCTCTCAATATATAAATTAAATTGCTAAAATATTTTGGTATGACAGAGAAAAACTTTTCTAAAATTTCTAATAGTGATTCTATAATCCAATATAGTAGTTAGTAATAAGTTTATTAAACAAGAAAGTTAAACTTAAAAATAACAAAGATTTCGTTGTTGAAAAACATCTAAGTAAACGTCAATTGCACGATATAACACCAACATCAAAATATTAAAAAGTTTGGCTAGTAATTGAATCTATACATTTATCTATAGAATCTCGAGCATTATATACTGGAATAATTATCGAACCTTCTGGATTCGTCATTGATACCCCTCAATTAATTTATTTCCTTTTCAACACATTGTAGTGCTGCAGCAATTACCTGGTGCATATCATAATATCGATATTGTCCAAGGCGACCACCAAAAATTATATTACCATACTTCTCAGCTAATTTTTTATAAGACTTATAGAGGTGGTTATTCTTCTCATCATTTACTGGGTAGTACGGTTCGTCACCAGATTCCCATTTTTTTGAATATTCTTTGGTAATAATAGTTTTTTCCTGATCACCAAACTCAAAATGTTTATGTTCAATAATACGGGTATAAGGAGTTACAGAATCTGTATAGTTAACAACAGCATTTCCTTGATAATTCGAAACATTAATTACTTCAGTTTCAAAACGTAAACTACGGTATTCAAGTTTACCAAGTTTATAATCAAAGAATTGATCAATCATACCAGTAAAAACAATCTTTGGAAATTCTCTTAAATAACTTTCTTTTCTTTCAAAAAAGTCTGTATTCAATTCCACAACAATATTCGGATGATTTAACATTTTCTCAATAATCTGCGTATATCCTCCAATGGGGATACCCTGATATACATCATTAAAATAATTATTATCATAAGTAAAACGTACTGGGAGACGCCTTATGATAAAAGCTGGTAACTCCGTACATTTTTTCCCCCATTGTTTTTCAGTATAATGTTTTATAAGCTTTTCATATATATCTGTACCAACTAATGAAATAGCCTGTTCTTCAAGATTCTCCGGAACTTTTCCTTTTAATACAGAACATTGCTCATTAATCTTCGCTTCAGCTTCATCAGGTGTTATTACCCCCCAAAGCTTATTAAAAGTATTCATATTAAACGGAAGATTATAGATTTCTCCTTTAAAATTAGCAATCGGAGAATTTGTATAACGATTAAAATCAGCAAACTGATTTACATAATCCCAAATTTTCTTATCTGACGTATGAAAGATATGAGCACCGTATTCGTGAACCTGTATACCTTCTTGTTCTTTCGTATAAACATTACCAGCTATATGATTTCGCTTTTCTATAACTTTAACTCGTTTTCCCTTATTCGCAGCCTCACATGCAAATATTGCGCCAAACAAACCTGAACCAACAACTAAATAGTCAAACTTCGACATTCTTAATTCCTCTTAAAACTTTCAATAATAGATAAAAACGTTTTCTCTCTGAATACAATTAACGTAATAAAATACATTAAACCAAACACAATAAATGAAATAACTAATTCAAAAAAATTATTGTTAATTGATATAAGAAAAGATATTAATGAACTTACTCCTCCAGCGATTATTGCAGATAATAATATTTTCATATAATCTACTGGATAAATTATCTTGCTCAAAAAATCTCTTAAATAAAAAGCTTGGTAAATTGTAACAAGAAATTCAGCAATTAGCGTCCCTAATGCCGCTCCAGAAACTCCATAAATTGGTATTAAGATAGAATTTAAAACTAAATTAGTAACCGCTCCTAATGACACTGAATGAACAACTACCAATTCTCTATCCATAGGAACTAATATTTGAATCCCAAACAAATTTGACAATCCAATTAATAGTAAGGTTGGCATGACAATTTGCATTGGAATGACTGAATTATCAAAAGCAGATCCAGATAAAAAATAAATTCCTTGTTTCGCATAAATAAAGAAATAAACAGATAACGGAATACTTATAAAAACGACAAAATATAATGCTTTTGAAGTGAGATCTCTAAATTCTGTTTCTCGTTTTTCCTTTATAAAAACTGACAATCTTGGTAAAAGAACTGCTCCAACTGATGTTACCAAACTCACTAAGATATTTTTTATATTTATTGCCGCATTATAGTAACCAACAGCCTCATCACCTTTCATAAATCCTAACATTACAGAATCTAGACTTGTATAGATTGTAGTCGCAACAGTCATGACAAAAAAGGTAAGAATTGGTCTAAAATGTTGTTTTAGATTAAGTTTTTTATCAAATTTTAATTCAACAATATTTCTTAAATTAATAAAATTGAAAAAGTAGGATCCTAAACTTGCTAATATAGTAATTGCCCCATAAGCAGGAAAATCGCTAGTTGAATTAACAAAAACAAACATCAATATAACAGCCACAAACTTCATTATTACAGATCGAATTGTTATAAACTGATATTGCTCCAAT
>CALIWM010000055.1:0-2217 GCA_938046645.1 uncultured Gemella sp.
TACTGTCAGAAAATTTAAGCTATAGTCTAGCTTCGCTCTATCTCTAACTATTATTGTTCTCCATGTCATTCCCTTTATCCCCTATTATTGTTATTTCATTTTCATAGAATCCTGTTACAGATTGTTCTATAATTGTAAATTCTTTTAAACTTGTTAAGTCAAAATTTTGTTTTCCTCTTGTTGCAGTTATATTTATTAGTTTTAAATCATAAACCGTCTTCATATCTGTTAAAAGATTTAACATTTCTAAAAGAACTTTGCTCTGTTCCTCCTCGTTTAAGTCATTAAATTTATGTATTGTTTTCTCTTATTCCAATTCTTGATATTTATTTGGTTTTTTATTGAATAATTCTTGTGTTTTCATTTTTTGCAATAACGCATTGTATAAATCAGTATTTTTCTTGCGAGTAATGTTCTTCGACAATTCTCCATCTTTATTATCTTTTTTCCAATTTGTAAATTTCACAAGTTCCTTGATATATCTTTCATTTTCTTTATCTATTATTACTTGTACTGCACTATCATATAAAAAGTAATCACTTGTCTTTCCTCCAACAAAATATGGATATCCTTCTAAACTGATTTTATTACCTATACATAACTTTCTATATTTCAACTTAAGGTCTTTAATTTCTTCACCAGACTTAGTACTGATTTGACTTCTACCAAATTCTAATAGTGTATTATCATCTTTAATATTTTGAGAAATATAAATTGGAATTGGAATAATTCTTGTTATTTTCTCTTCACCTTTTTTATTAACAAGTACGTATTCGAAAATAGAATAATACGCTATTTTAATTTTTGTAAATCCACCATACTTAGCAACATCTTTCACTACAGGATTAGAAGTTTTTAATGGATAATATACACCATCTTTAGCTTTCGCTGCAACTTTAGCTTTATAAACTGTAGCATCGAATAACCCACCTTTTTGTTCAGATGTTCTTCTTGTCACTAGGATATTGTTATTATTCATGACTTTTTCCACTTGATAAATTGTTTTATCCATTTCCCAAGCTACTGTTTTTGAATCACTAACATTTTCATAGAATACCTTATTAAGCGAATATTTTCTTCCATCTTTTTTATCTTTAATAAAATTAAATACATTTCGCGTAAACTTAGTATCATAGACATTCCCTACCACTACGTTCAAGTAAGAATCCTTCGCGTGGTGATAATCGTTGATTTCACGTACTTTTATCAACTGTTCATTGTTATTTGATTTGCTATTTCCATCTTTAATTTTCCCGAAGTTTTGTCTAAAGCTAGATACATTTTCTGCTTTAGAGTAGCAGATTGAAGTTTCTGGATTTAATTCTCCTAAGATACTAGCTACTGCTTTTACAGATTGAGATGTCTCTACTAATTGACGCGCTATGAATCCACTTAACTCTTCATCAGAAAACTCTTCTGTTCTAACTAATCTATTATATTTTTCATCAGTAATCAAGCCTTTTTCTTTTAAGAATTTCCAGAACTTTCTATTACTAGCTGTTTGGATATCAGCTCCTAGTGGGTATCTATCAGTTTTTGCAGCATTACTTTCTCTTTTTACCAATACTGTATTCGTAAAGCTGTCGTCTTTAATTTTTGACTGTGGATAAATATGATCTATATCATATTTATTATTATCAAATAGTTCACTAATATTAATAGGTTCTTCACTATACATACATCTTCCTAATTGAGTATAGTATAGATATAATTTCTTCGCTTTTAGTTTAGATGGTTCTACAGAGCTTAATCTGTCATTCAATACATCAAAGTTAATTACGCCAATTTCTTTTTCTAGCTCTTTTACATCTTTCTTAACAGCTTTATAAGCAAGTTCTAATTGTTTTTTACGAGAATCTGTTGGTTTTTTCTTCTCTTGATTTGACCTTGTTGTCTCCACAAAGATTTTTGTAGGTGCGCAACCTATAATCTTCTTAAGTTCTTCTACTATTCTAACAGTTTGCCAAATAGATCGCTTAACGGCTGGACTTACATAAAGATTTTCTAAAATGTCTGGGGTTATTTCCGTTATATCTTCCTCAATATAACCCGCCTCGTCACTCAGTTCATCCTCGTCACGCATATCGATATAAATACTGATTAACGCCAGTGCACCGTTCTCATTGAGCGTCGCAATGAGGCTCATCGGCCCGTATGTCAAAATGAGGTTATCATCGTCATCACGAATAATATGCGGCACCGCATCAAAATGTTGAT
>CALIWM010000056.1:0-3866 GCA_938046645.1 uncultured Gemella sp.
TTTATTTTTCAATATTTCTAATTTTAAAATTATTACATTTTAAACCACCTTAAAGTATATAACAAAATAGATATTTTATCAATTAAAGTGGCTATTGTAAATAAAACTAGTTATAACATTGATATCATTTATAAATTAATATCTATTTCACTAATAATATCAACAATAATCAAAAATGAACAACTAGTAACCATAAATTATTATATAGTTACTAGTTGCTCATTTTTATTAAATAACTTACTCTGTATATTCATTACCTACTACATCTTTAAGGATTTGATCCCATTTTGGTAAGTTACGGTCAATTCTAATAGCTCTATCACTGTCAGTACCAAGAATATTGTGAGAACTTGAAGCAAGAATCACAACCTCCCCATCCACATAGAATTCATATGAAAATATAGTTTTAATACCACTATGTTTTTCGATCCATGTTTTAATAAAGATATCTTGGCTGTTGTATCTGATATTTGATCTAATTGAATACTTGACATCAATATCAGCATAATATAAATCATAGTTTATTAATGAATCAATATCAATACCTAAACCATTTAAATAATATTTTTTAGCTAAATTCATCCAATCATAAACATATTTATTATCTAGAAATCCTGATTGATTGAAGAATTTTTTTTCTAATTTGAATTTTATAGTTTTTTCGTACACTTTACTTCTCCTTTGAAATCAATTCAGAAATACTCTCCATTAAAATCGCAGTGATTTCATCATGGCTCTTACCTTCTTCTTTTAATGCTGCTGCATCAATTTCATCACCAACAACAATCTTAATACTAGAAAAAATTCTGAAATTTTTATTAGGTATAATTGCAAATGGGATAATTTTCGTTTTTGCTCTTGTCGCGATAAATGAAGCTCCGTTATGAGATTCACCTAAATCTAGATCTTTAGAGTGAGATCGAGTTCCTTCAGGGAAAATCCCAACAACTTCGCCTTCTCTAAGTAATTTAATACTGTTATTTATCGCAGTTCTATCAAACGCTCCACGTTTAATCGGAATTGCCCCTGTAGCTTCTAAAGCCTGTTTCACAAAAATAATTTTAAACAATTCTTCTTTTGCTATAAAACGAATTTTTTTATCGAAAAATGCAGGGAATAATAAAGGATCATGATTACTCAAATGATTACCTGATATTACAACACCTTTAGCATTCTCGATTTTTTCTTTATTAACAATAGTAACCTTGTAAAAAGTTTTATAATATAGTGCCAATAACTTTCTAATAAAATTATACATAGTACTCTCCTACTAATCTCTATTTTTCTACACTTTTAACTAGTTCAGTCATCTTTTCAACAACCTCATCGATAGTTAAGCTAGTTGTATCTATCAGTGTAGCTGATTCCACCTTAATAAGCGGTGCAATATCTCTATTTTCATCTTGCCAATCACGCGCTTTTATATCTTCTTTTACTTTTTCAAAGTCTACATTTTCGATACCTTGACGTTCGAAATCTAATACTCTTCTTCTAGCTCTCTCTTCAACTGACGCAGTTAAGAAAATTTTAACATCAGCATTAGGAAGTACTACAGATGCGATATCTCTACCATCCATAATAATGTTATTAGTATTTGCTAAATTTCTTTGTGTATCAATTAAGAAATCTCTCACCGCTGGAGATTTAGCGAATAACGAAGTAAATTTCGATACTTCTGCAGTTCGAATTTTATCACTTACTTCCTCATCATTAACATAAACATATTGAACTCCATCGACATATTCAACTTTAAAGTCCGTTTTACTCAATAATTCTTTAATTTTTTCTTCTTCTAACTCATCTAATCCATTAGATAAGAAATTAAACGTTAAGGCTCTATACATTGCACCAGTATCAACATAGTTGAATCCTAATGATTTTGCTACCATTTTTGTTATCGTACTTTTTCCAGATCCTGCTGGCCCATCTACAGCCACTGATACATATTTCATCATTTACCTCTCAGACAAATTTTTTCAATATATATTATAGCATAGACTTGTTTTAAACACTAGATTAAAGTGAAAAAAGTTAATTTATCAGCTATAACTAATCAACAAATTTACTAAAAAAATATATTGCACTATAAATATTTTTATAATTAGACTCGCTAAAATAAATATTTCTCTTATTTCAATTTCAATCCTGCTAAACCTGCTAAAGCATTGTTTTCTAATTTTTCTTGTTTCATGTATTTTTTCATATCTACACGACTTGCTTTGTCTTTTTTACTAGATTTAATTCGTTTATCTACTTCTTTTTGTTTTAGAGAATTTCCACATTGACATCGATAAGTAGCATTTTCTCCATTACCGAATAAAGTCATTTTCTTATGACAATTATCACAACGAAGATTTGTTAACCTACTAATGACTTTACGATTGCGACAAGATGGACTAGAACATTTTAGCATCTTTGTACCTTTTTTATCTACTTCTAGCATGAAACTACCGCACTCTTCGCATTTCTTACCACTGATATTATCATGCTTAAATCTATCTTCACTATCTTTTATTTCTGCGATACATGATTTCGTATAGTCTTTAACATCATTTAAGAACTTATCTTTTGAAAGTTTGTTCTTAGCAATATTATCTAATTGCTTCTCCCAAACAGCAGTTAAAGATGGACTCTTAAGATTTTTGGGTACTAAGTTTAGCAGTTGCTTCGCTTTATTAGTAGTTTTAATTCGACCATTATCTAATACTAAGTAATCATTTGTAAATAATTTCTCTAATATATCTGCACGTGTTGCTACAGTACCAATACCATTAGTCTCTTTAAGGATTTTTCTTTCATTCTCATCATCTACAAACTCAAATGGATTCTCCATAGCATAAATTAGAGTACCTTCAGTATAATAACTAGGTGGAGTTGTTTGTTTTTTATTATAAACTAATGACTCCAGTTTGTGACTACCATTTTGAAGATTAATTATTTTATCCTGTGATTCTTCTCTACTTAATTCTTTATACCCTTCTTGAATTACCTTTAATCCTTTAGCAGAAAATACCTTATTCTCTATATTAAACGAATAAGTCGTTTCCTCATATTTATACTCTGGTAATAAATTCTCTAAAAATCTCTTAGCTACTAAATTATATATTTTAGTCTCCATATCTGACATCGACATGTAGTTAGGTCTTTGTTCAGTTGGAATAATAGCGTGGTGATCGCTAACTTTTGCATTATTAATAATTTTCTTAGTATTATAATCTTTTACTTTAAGTAATTTCGCAGTAGTTTCTCTAAAATCTCCACCAATAGCTTGAATACGGTCTTTTAAAGTGTTCTTCATATCACTAGTTAAATATCTACTATCCGTTCTTGGATAAGTTAATACCTTATGTCTCTCATACAAACTCTGAACAATATTTAACGTTTGTTTTGGCGACATACCGAATAACGCACTAGCTGTTTGTTGAATATCAGTTAAATTGTATAAAGGTTTTGCTGATGAAGTCTTAGCTTTTTTCTGAACCTCATTAAATTTAATTTCTTTATTAATATTCTTTTTAATAAATTGTTCTGCTTTTTCCAGATTAAACTCGCTATTACCACAACTGAATTTCACACCATCGATTTGAGCTTCGAAAGTATAGTAATCTTTTGGCTTAAACTGTTTAATCTTCTCTTCTCTCTCAAAAACCATCTGCAATGTTGGTGTCTGAACACGACCACAGTTAAGTGATGCGTTATACTTTAATGTTAACGCTCTTGATGCATTTATACCAACTAACCAGTCTGCATTAGCGCGAGCTATACCTGAATGATATAATCCTAGGTATTCTTTCCCATCTTTTAGATTTCTAAATCCATCTTTAATCGCCTTATCAGTTACAGAAGAAATCCAAAGTCTTTTTACA
>CALIWM010000057.1:0-2452 GCA_938046645.1 uncultured Gemella sp.
GTTTCTTTAAAATATATTATTTTATAAATATATCTATTATTAAAATTCGATATCAATATCTGTCTTATTTGCTCTACAATACAATTCATAAGTTATATCCCTTACCTGTCTGTAATAAGGATCACCAGTAATCTCAGCAACAATATCTTCATATTTCAGAATTTTATTCGCTAATATAACTCCTTCTTCCTTGTTTTGTAATAAATATAGCGAAGCCATTATTGCAACGACTTCCTTAGTAAAAGCAGCTCTATTTATTAACAACGGATTTTCATTAAATAGCTTAAGCGTCTCTTTGCATCTTTTCTCAGCTAATTCATAGTAACCAGCTCTTACTAAGAATGATAGCGCTACTTTTAACAAATCACAATATACAGCACTCATATATTTACTCAAATAATTTCTTACTGGTATATTTTTAAAGCAATCTTCGATAATTCTTTCAATGTATTCTACAGAATAATCACCTTTTGATGCTGAATATATTAAAATGAACAGTCCATATATTTCATCAAATCCCAATTTATCCTGTGAATCAATTCTATCCTTTATTATTCTTCTATTCTCTTCAAATAATTCTTTATCCTCTTTCCAAAGAATATTATTTAAATAAATCAATATAGTTAATCTCTTACTAAATTCGATATCTTTATTCTTCAGCTCTTTTTTACATTCATTCACTAACTTTGATGAAGAACCTGATTGCAGAATTTTCTGTAGTCTATTAGCAAATTCAGTAGTTTCAGTGTCTGTATTATCTAAATAACAAGTAAAATAATCTAGATGATTAATATTCAAATTTTCCAGTAATTTTTCTAAAATAGCAATAGAAATACTAGTTTCATCAGCTTCAAAACGCATTAATGTTCTTGTTGAAATTACATCACCTGCAACATCTTTTAATTTATATCCTCTTTCTTCTCTTAGTTTTTTTAAAATTCGTCCATGCATTTTTTTATTGTTCATTCTTCATCTCCTAAACTTTAATATTAAACAAAATTTACTACTATAATTTTATGCAACAAAATAATTAAATATCAGTATAATAGTGATTTCTCCTATATTTTATCACTAATTTAATTCTTATTTTACAAATATGACAAATATGTCTTATTATAAGATATTTAAGATTTATTTTCCAAACACAGACATCCATATGACAAATATGTCATATAGAAATATGAGTTTAAATTTGAAATCCACTAAAAAACCCCAAGGTATTAAACTCTATACCTCGAGGTTTTGTTTTTACATTGATCTTTATACTAATTCCATAAATCTTCTAGTAAGTGAGTTTGTGTTCTGTCTGGTCCTGTAGAGAATACAGAGATTTTAACTCCTACTAATTCTTCGATTTTTTCTAAATATTTTCTTGCATTTCCAGGAAGCTCATCAAGTGATGTTACACCTGTAATATCTTCATCGAATCCTGGTAATGTTTCATAGATTGGCTTACAATCTTTAATTATATTTTCGTTAGCTGGATATTCAGTTAAGATTTCACCTTTATAATCGTATGCTGTACAGATTTTAATTTCTTTAAGTCCTGTAAGAACATCTAGACAGTTTACTGACAAATTAGTCATTCCAGATACACGAGCTGAGTGACGCATTACTACAGTATCGAACCATCCAATACGACGTGGACGTTTAGTAACTGTTCCGTACTCATGACCAACTTCACGAATTGTATCTCCGATTTCATCGAATAATTCAGTTGGGAATGGTCCATCACCTACACGTGAAGTATAAGCTTTTGAAATACCTAATACTTTAAGCCCGTTTGTTGGAACAAATCCGTTACCTACAGTGATTCCTCCTGCAGATGGGTTAGATGATGTAACATATGGATATGTACCGTGGTCGATATCTAACATTACCCCTTGTGCACCTTCGAATAAGATATTTTTATTTTCATTTTGTGCATCTTCTAATACTTTAGAAGTGTCTGTAACATATTGAGCTAGTTGTTTTCCATATTCAAAATACTCATTGAAGATTTCTTCTACTGTGAATCCTTCAGTCTCATAGATTTTTTCGAATAGTTCATTTTTTTCTTTCAGATTTTGCTCTAATTTTTTCTTGAATAGATCAGCATCTAATAAATCAGCGATACGGATACCACAACGTTTGTATTTATCTACATAACATGGTCCGATACCTTTTTTAGTAGTACCAATTTTATTTTCTCCTCGACGAGCTTCTTCAACCTCATCAAGTTTTAAGTGGTATGGTAATACTACGTGTGCTCTATTAGAGATTCTTAATCCGTTACAAGTAACTCCACTTTCTTTAAGTCTATCGATCTCACCACAAATCCATTTAGGATCTACTACAAGGCCATTACCGATAATTGAAAGTTTCTCTTCATTAAAAATTCCAGATGGGATTAATTGAAGTTTGTAAGTTTTTCCATCAAACTTAATAGTATGTCCTGCGTTGTTACCCCCTT
>CALIWM010000058.1:0-4840 GCA_938046645.1 uncultured Gemella sp.
CATTAGACATCTCTATATAGTTAATATTAGATTTTTCAGAATCAGAGAATGCATCATGAATAGCTTTAATAGCTTCATTATTAATATTTTTATCTTTATAGTACTGTTTATACGCCATCTTAGCTAAAATTGTTGCCCTTGTATAGCATATATGTTTATAGGCATCTTGGAATGCAAAATTATCCGGATATTCTAATTCATAATCTAGTTTTGCTTTTTCAATATATCCCAAAGCTGTGTTTAGTTCTATCTCTTCATTTCTACTGTCTCCCCAAGATAAACTTTTAGCACGTTGATGAAAGTATTGAATATTATTTTGTAATAAACCAAAGAGTCCTTCATAAATTTTATCAATTAATTTTCTTGCACCTTTATTGTTAGAAAATATATCATTAATTTCATCAAATTTAATATATTTTCCTATTTCATTTCTTTTTCTCTTAGAGTCCTTTGAATAATTTTCATTAATTGTTCGAACTATATTTTGATAAGCCTGAACAATTAAAATATGATTAGATGAATAATAAGCAATTCTCTGCAACTCTCTTAATAACCATACATTAGAATTGCACAAAAATTTATGCGCCGAATTATCTCCATATTTACGCTCAATTTCGTCGATATAAGCAAATTGGACTAACGGAGTATATTTTGAATTAAGAAAATCTGTACTCTTATTTAATCTATACTGATCTACTTCCTTTATAGTAATGACACTATTTTTTATAGCAAACATTATCAATAATTCGATAATTTTAGAATCTAATTCCTCACTTAAAAACTCTTTATTGATGAGGTTAATTTGTTTTTTAGATACAATTTTTTTACTTTGGATAACACGAAGAATATTATCCAATATAGTAACTTTTTTATCTTTACTGGATACGGCAAACTTTCCTATTAATGTAGCATCTAACTTCTTATTAATCCGCTCAGTTTCTTTATTAGACAAAAGATTTTTTACATAAAATTTCGATATAAACTCTTTTTGTTCTAATTTTTCCAACCTATGAATTGCGAATAGATTATCCTTATCTGCTGAAGTTAATGTGAAAATAAATCTTAAGCGCCTTTTGATAATTTCCTCTTTATTGTCAATAATATAATTGATAATTTCCTCATCTAGTCCATTTGCATCTATGAAGAAGACTGAATCATTAATTTCCTCAAACTTATTAATCAACTGCTGAGAATCTGCACGTGTATTCTGAGGAATGAGAATTTTGTTTTCGCTTAATAACTTCCGATATATATCCAATAAAACAAATGTTTTTCCAGAATATCTATGACCATAAATAACAGTAATTGTCGATTTCTTTATCTTGTCTAGTGTAGACTGTTCCAACATTATGTCTCTAGAGATAAAAAATGAAGGAAGAACTATTTTCTTATTTCTGAACTCTTTATACACATGACTAGAGTTAATAAGGTACGAAATATCTTCTTCAATTGTTTTATCATTTGAATTAAAATATTCTACACTTGGATTAAAAGACAAACCTTTTGTGTTATTTTTTTCTCTTAAACTTAAGCTATATGTATCTTTCAAAAACATATAAAAATCATCAAACTGTTCCACAGAGTCTAGCTTTATAACTGTATCAATACCATATTGTTTTAATTTTATCTCCATTAATACGTCTACATCTTCACAAGTTACATAGTAGGAATTATGTTGAAGTGTTTTTATGCCTTTATTAGACACCGAGTACAATAAATCTATTTCATCAGCAAGACTACACCCAATATATATAGGACAGTTAGAAGTTAGGTCTGTTGACAAGTAATTTAATAAAGCTTTGTTCTTTGATAAGCTAGCTATATATTCTTGCTTGTTAAAAATCAAAGATTCTCCATATTTTCTTTGCTCAGTTGCATCTCCATGCAGTTTGAACAAAATAGTTTTTCCTTCTGATTTATAATCAACTATTGTATCATCGTCTGTATTAGGTCTATTATTAAAAAAAACCTCTATTTTGTCATTTGACGATTCTATTCCATCATCAATATTTAAAGTGTAAATACTTTGAAAAGGAATAGATAAGAACTCTTTCTTAGACGTAGGTATACATACACCCACAAAATGGTTTTTTAAATAGCTTAGTTGAACGTCTTTAGGAACAATGTTATTATAAACTGTTGAAATATCACTAAAGGACTCATTATTTAATTTGTCATATATATTCGAATCATCTAAGTATTCTTTTATTTTTTTTAGCATATAATTTTTCATCATCCCGCCACTCGGAACGGTGTTACCTTTTACCGTAGGTTCACCAACGGTAAAACCGGATCCTAATACTGGGACAATCATATTTGCTCTAAAATATTTGTTCAGTTCATATTTGATTTCATTCTGATTATCTTCATTATTAAAATCTAGCACTCTAACTTTGTCATTCAACATTTTGTATTCTCCTTAGAATTATGAAATTCTACTTCTAACATATTATGAATCGTTATAATTGTATCACTATATTTCTTACCGACAAATAAAATAATTAGTTTTTTATGTCAAAAACCAACGTCAAATCATAAAACAGGTATGTGCAAGGAATTGAGCGTTCGGCTCCTAATGTTTTCACTTGCTAAAAATAACTTCACGGTGATATTTTTTCCATCCTCAAAAACAAACTTTGATAATAATTGGAATCATAGTCTTCACCTACAATCAATCCCTTCTCCAAACTCAACCACACTATCCGGCGCATCACTAAACAAAGTTATGTGCCCTGCCCTACGGTTGTGCTTGTCTTCTATGGTCACTTATTTACCGCCCACTCCGCTGCTTTCTCTGCATGAATCACTGTTGTGTCATAGAGAGGCAGGTCAGTATCGGATTGCTTGACGAGGAGACCTATCTCGGTACAACCCAAGATAACAGCTTCAGCGCCTGCTTTTTTCAAATCATCTATAACGGCAAGATAAGTCTGCTTTGAGCTTTCTTTGATGTTCCCTAGGCAAAGTTCGTCATAAATAATTCGATTAACCTCTGTAATGCCAGCTTGATCTGGAATCAGCACTTCTAACCCAGACTCTATTAATTTCTCCTTGTAAAAATCTTGAGTCATGGTGTACTTGGTCCCTAGGAGACCGACTTTTTGAATACCGTCAGCCAACAAGGCCTGCGCAGTTGCCTGCGCAATATGCAAGATTGGAATCGTAATCTTTTCTTGTATCTGCGGAGCAACCTTGTGCATGGTGTTGGTGCAAATAACGATGAAATCTGCACCTGCTTGCTCCAAGCGCTGAGCAATATCTGTCAAAAGTTGACCGCTTTTCTCCCAGTCTCCGACCGCCTGATAATGCTCAATCTCTGCAAAATCAACACTGTAAAGCAGAATCTTAGCTGAATGCAAGCCGCCCAGCTCTTTTTTGATGGTTTCGTTGATGATTTGGTAGTAAGATGTGGTACTTTCCCAACTCATACCACCAATCAGACCGATAGTTTTCATAGACTAATTAAACTCCTCCTTGCTTATCGCCACCGACGGATAGTGCGGCAAGCTACTTAGATTTGTATCCAATGGTAAATCATAGATAGCCAGATAATTGTTTGGATATTGAATCTTTAATTCTTGATATTTGGCTTTTACTTTTTCATGGTCGGCACTGGCAAAGAGCACTTCCACAACGGCAGTTTCTTTGCCTTCTTCCACAAAAGCATTAACGATGATTTGAATCATAAACTGGTCTCCATTTAACTTTAAAGATTATCATTTTCTGAGTCTTCATGTATAGAAAATTCAAATGAAATTCTCTCAGGATGTCTAGGCAGGCCGTAACTACTCAGATAATCCTTAACTTCCTTCACGGAACAAGAATATTCTAAGACTAGCTGATTGCCAGCTCTCTCTAAAATATGAATCCCCTCTCTATCCGCAATCTCTGGAACAATCAAATCGTCCGTATAAGTCAGTGTTACGGTCGTTATTTCATCATCTAGCAATTCATCAAATTCTTCTGTCATTTCAAAAATCAATCCCCTCACCAAACTCAGCCACACTATCCGGCACATCACTAAACAAAGTCACATGTCCCATTTTGCGGTTGTGCTTCGCTTCTATTTTACCATACAAATGGAGGCGGGCGCTTGTTCCTTTATTTCTATTTTATCAAAAGAAAAATGCCTTCATCCTGAACTCAGTTCCTCAGAAACTTTCTCTTTTTTCAGCATTTTCTTTGAATTTCTTACATTTACTTCTAATCTTAAATTTTGTGCTTCAAAATTGATAGACCTATTATTCATCCTTCTCTTCACTATCAGGTTCATTAAGTGGGCTTGGTAAATCTAAATGCCTAATAGTATCAGATAGCCCTTGAATAGACTTTAATATTCCAGAATCTATTTTAGGTATTTGAATATTATGGAACACTTCCATCATAGATTTGACCGCATTATTAAAAGCAAGATTGTTAGCATAAAACCTATCCATTGCTGGTCTTATTACTTCTGATACTGTTTTAGATAAAGATGATAAGCTAGCCAGAAACTCTGGATCAAAAATATCATTTGTAAGTTTTCTAGTTGCTTCAAAATCCCACTTCTGAAGCATATTATTCTCAAGTATTTCTAATTCCATACTCACATCCGATAACAACGAATCTATTTTTTGGTAACGTTTGTAAGATATCATGTGAAAGTGCATAACATCATTTCTATACTCTCTAATTTTATCATAGTTGTTTTTAAGTATATCTTTCCCCTCATTATTGGTAAAACGCACAAAATGTCTTTCCCAAACAGTAATTGGTAGCGCAGTGTTTATCAATTTTTTCAGATCGTGATTACTTTTATTTTCAAAATTTTTAAAATGAATTGATAAGCTATTAATTTGAT
>CALIWM010000059.1:0-4281 GCA_938046645.1 uncultured Gemella sp.
AGTATATGTTGGTAATTTAGATAAATATGAGGTTGATTTTGTTGTTGTAACTGATCTTGGTCACTACGCTTATTATCAAGTCAGTGAAACAACACTTGCTCCAGAAACTTTAGAAAGAGAACTTAGACCACTAGAAGCCATTAAAGATCAATTCCCCAAATATCTGTTAACAATGGATACGATTCAGCCAACAGCCAATTACAATGGAATCGAGAAGAAAAACATTATAGATTGGTTACTAGAAAAGTAGATATGTGCTGAACCCATAAATTGATGCACAAGAATAACACTCCTGTAGACATTTAACAGGAGTGTTTTGTTATGACCATGACCGAAAAAGCTTATTCAGTAGAAACTAATGTAGCCTTCAATTGTGAGTAATAGAAAAAGAACTATACAGATGCAGTTTTTTGCTAATCTGTATAGCTCAATTTAATTATAATCTGGTAACCCTAGAGATATAGTATGGAGTTTTATTTATTCCACCATCATACTTCTTATTATTTTTCTTCAGTAGATATTTCTGATAAGGTGTATCAACCCCATCATCAAGATAAGTTTTTACTTCAATACCATTATCAGACACTACCCATCTGTTACTTGGTTCAATGTGCAACGGAGAGGCATTTCCTCCTCTCCCATTTGTAGCAACTTCATAGAAAGCTTTATCTGCTTGTGAATAAAACCATTCTACCCAAGATTTTTTATCATTAGCTAATTTACGCCATTGTTTCTCGGTATAATACTTCAAAGGTACACTTAGTTTTTTAGCAGGCGTGGGTAATAAAGCCTTAATAACATCTTCCAGTTGATATGTTTTATCACCTTTATATGTATTGTAATAATCTATCAGTTCACCTGGATTAAACTGACGCACATACAAAGAATAAGCGTTCATAACAGGTTTAGATTTTACCAGTTTAGAAAATTGATAAGCGTAACCATTGTTAATAATTTCTTTAATAGCAAATTCATCCTCAACAGATACTTTACTTATCGGTTGATCACTTTCTACAAATACCGTTCTTTTATCTTTATTAAAAATTACTGCCCTTGTTAAGCTTTCCTGCATGCGATTTTTGAAATCACGAATCTCGTTACGAACTATTTCTGGCAAATCTTTAACTGGGCGACCTGGCAAATAAAGAATAAATTCTTTTCCTGGGGATTTCTCATCGGCTATTCCGCGAGGTGCGGTGGTATCAATTCTCACACCATTTATAAACTTTGTGACCCCCACCTTAGAATAATCCAAATCAGTTAATGTCATCTTATACTCATAGTCATTCACTTTAACTAGATTATTGAATTTACCTGTAAAGTCAGAAATAGATATCTGACCTTTTGGATGATTCGGACCAGTTAACCACCAATTCGTGTCACGAAATTTTCCAATGATATTACCATCTTTGGAAATTCTCATGGATGTTCCCCACCCTCCTCTAAGATTAGGTATGTAGAATGGTTTTGTTAGTTTTTCAAATATAAATATAGTTTCTGAATTTTGAACAGACTCATAAAGTTTAGCTTCTAATTCACCATCAAATAAGGTTAATTCAGGCTCTAATTCCAAGTCTTTGAGAAGTCCCAAAGATTTAAGCTGCTCCAAAATTTCTAATTTAGCCTTTAAAGTTAGATAACCAATTTCTCTGACGAATAATTTTAGAGATGATTTATTTTTAATATAATTAATTTGATTTTTCTCATACTCTTCCCCAGTCATCGAAAACGAAGCATCTATTCCTACCCCTGCATCAGCAGAAACAGAAACTGTATCTATCCCTAATATTTTGGGTTCTACTTTTATTTCTGGACCAACTTTGACTGTGGCTTTAGCTTTGAATTCTGTGACAGTCTTTTTAAGATCTGCAGTATGCTTAGGTTCAAGAACCCCATTTTTAAATTTGATTGAGTTTTGAATTGAATATGTACTTGATATTGAAACACTTATACTCCCATCAACAGAGATCTTAAGCATTATAGGAATATTTACAGTCATCCCCGTAACTGGTGTAGCTAAAATCAATTCTCCTAATTTCTTTTCTATACTTTCTGGAGCTCTTGTTTTCCATTCTGCTGATTTACTAAATTCTAAAGAACCTTCTGTAGTAAAACTCAATTCATTATTGATATCAAAATTCATAAAATCTATTTTAGGAGTCCAGAAATTTAAATTGACAGCATTTGACCAAACCTTACCTGAAATATTGAATGATAGCGCTCCTTTGATGCTTTTATCATCATTTTTCTTCTTACCAGTCAATGAGACTGATGCTGATAGAAGAGATCCTTCAAGAGATACACTCCTAAATAAACCTTGATCTGTATTTGATGCTTTTTTTACAGTAACTCCTTCAGCTGGAATGAAAGTAGCACGGTTGATATTAGACGACCAAGCTTTTGTATTGATATTCTGTACAACCTCGTACAATGATGGCACACTATATTCAATAACTGACTGATTATTAATAGTGCTAATAGAATTGATCTTAATAGCTTTAGAAGTCTCATAAATCTTAGATGGAGGAATAATAAGAACATCACCTACTCTAGCATCAATTTCTTTAGATAATACTACTTTTTTCCCATCATCAATTTCGCTCTGATATTGACCATCATTAACATAAATTACATTGCTTTTTAGATGGTAGGCAATCATATCATCTGAATATTTTCTTCCTAATTCAAAATGACCCTTTATATTTTCAATTATCGGATCACCATAAGGCAGGGGAGTAATTTTGGCTTCGAATCCATCAGATTTCAAGGTATACGATTGATTTGTGATTAAATGAGTAAACATATAACCATCAAAATCAGTATTAGTCTCTGCAACTAGTTTATTATCTTTATAAATTGAAACAGATTTTTCTTCTATAGCATTGCTTTTACTATCAAATGCATGTCCCGAAACAACTACATCTTTTCTTGATAGACCATTTGGTTTTGTACCTATATGATAAACTTTAGTAATTAATGGTATTTCTTTAGTAATTACTAATTCCGTTTGTTGTTCTTTGTTACTTAGATCTCGTTTTTTCTTAATATTTACCGTAACATAACTAGCTTGAATATTTTGTAATTGTCTCTGACCTGCGAGAATTGTATTATCATAGACTTCTATTGTCTTAACCTGCACCAACTTTGCTCCATCTGGTGCTAGAAGATTTAGCAATGGTGTTCTATCTTTTACTAACTCACGTATTTTTTCACGGTCAGTAATGACTGTTTTATTTTCAGATTCAGTAACCTCTACTGTATAATAACTTGGGAGAGAATGTTTTTGTGTTGTTGCTTTAGATTCGTCAGCAAGAGTCGTCGCTGAGCTCGCACTTGGTACTACTTCACTAGTAGTAGGTTGAGTTGCCGTTTTCTTCGTTCCAACCAGAACAACTTTATTTTGTGGTTCTTCTCTTGTTTCTGAGATTGTTTCCTTTACAGTTTCTACATTATCCACTAGGGTAATCTTTTGAATAGAAACTTTCTTCCCAAGTTTACCTTCTGTTTCTACCTTAGTCTCACCTTCAGCTAAAGAGCTATCCTTCTTAACAACCACTTCAAACGGAATGTCTTCTGTAGTACGCATGGTACGAATAACTTTTTTTGCTTTAACTATTGTAGGCTCTGCAATAGTTTCCAAGCTAGAGTTTGAAGCCTCAACTGGAGATGTAATTTCTTCTTTTTTATCCTCTCCTACTGAAGATCCTGTTGAAGATGTTGCTCCTTTATTTTCAATTTCCGAATTTTTTTCAACTGTTGGCTTAACAGAGGTTGAATTAGCAGTTGGAGTAGTTGTAACTTGCGTCTCATCTTCCACAACTTCCTCAGACAATATTTCTACTAATGTAGATGGGATAACAACGTTTGTTTCCTTGAGAAGATCCGTAGTTGTCTTTTCTTCCCATACAGTATCTTTCTTGTAAACTTCAGTTACAGTTCGAATGATAACTAGCTGACCATCCTGAACTTCTCGTGTTTCAACAGGTTGGCTCGTGCTAACTTTTGTATAACCAGTAACATCTTCTAAAGCATTCCCAGAGTCATCCACTTTGATAATTTTATCAATAACTTTAGGGTCTACAGGCTTGACTGATTCATCTTCTTTTGGTGGAATTATTGGTTCAACCGGTTCAACTTTTCCTCTACTACTATCATCAATATCATCTTTCTCAGGTTTATCAGTTGAATTAATTGTATCCTTCATTGTATTCCTCTGAGATGGAAGTGGAGTTACAGTTGTAGTTGAATTCGTAACTACATCTTTACCATCAATATAACCAA
>CALIWM010000060.1:0-4414 GCA_938046645.1 uncultured Gemella sp.
TCTTTATATATTTCAGTACTTGGCGGATATTCTTTATTATAACGATTTATCCAAATCGATTTCCATCCTGCATTATTTGCTCCTACTATGTCATTTTCAAACGAATCACCTATGTAATATAGAGATTCGGCATCTAGTTGTAACTTTTCTTGCATAGCATCAAATATTCTAGCATCCGGTTTGTTTATTCCTAAATCTCCTGAAACAATAATATTTTCTCTAGGAATCCATTTTTCGACACCTAAAGCATTCACTTTAGCCCATTGATGATTGCTAGGGCCATTAGTTATGACACCCAACTTCACATTATTCTTTTTAGCCAGTTCTAAAATACTTATCGTTATATCAGACATTTTTAGTTTTTGTTGATTTTTCTTATATTCCTTTTGCATATTAAGAGCTTGTTCATCTGTTAGATTTATCCCTAAATCTTTTGCCGCTTCTTGAATTCGATAAATATGATATTCATCCATAGTCATCTCACCATTTCGAGATGCTTCAAATTTCACATCACTATAATATCGACTCAAAAGATAAAATTGTTCCATGTCAATATCTATATCGAATAGACTCTTATATGCATTCTCAAATGGAACTATCTGTTCATACAACGTATCATCCACATCAAAAACAAGATCAATCATTTTATTCTCCTTATATTAAAATCAACTCAATATCATTATAATTACTAAGCTTCGCTTGTAGGCTCTTTAATTATTTATTGAGTTGATTCTAAAAATTATTTCATTAGTTTCTCTATTTTATTTTTTGCTTCTTCTAGCGTTTTACTATTTTCTAACTTCTCTAAAACTAACTTTAGAAGTATTTCTTTATAGTCCATAAACTGTTCATCTGTCATACCTTCTATATTATTCATATTATCCATACTATTCTCCATTTCTAAACATGTTTATCTTTATTAACTATTATATCATATCAACAATTTTATTACTAACATCTAATAATTTAATAACCTCTCCTAGATTCTTAACTATTTTATAAGCTTTTTCTTTACATACTTCATCTGGTTCAAACATATCTGGAACCATAATAACTTTAGTCCCTGCTGCACTTCCTGCAATTACACCCGCCTTAGAATCTTCAAGAACTAAGCAGTCTTCAGGTCTTACACCTAAACGCTCTGCAGCTAATAAAAACACATCTGGTGCTGGTTTCCCATTTTTCACTTCTGCACCACTAGCAAACTCATCTATATATTTCACAAGACCTGTTTTTTCCATATTGTTTGTTATGTGATTCATATTAGAAGATGAAGCTACCGCAACCTTATAATTATTATCTTTTAGGTATATTAACAATTCCTCTATAAATGGCATTTTCTTAGGTCCTGTCGTAAACAATATATCCTCTATATATTTATAATGATCATCAACTAATTGCTTTCCACTAACATTAGAATCTTTAAAATAATTTTCCCAAAATTCATAAATACTCTTTGTAGTAAAACCCAATACTAAAAGAGTCTCTTCTCTAGTCATCTCATATCCTTGCTTTTTCGCACTATGAATAAATGCTTCTGTTGCCAAACTCTCGGTATCAACCATTAATCCATCCATATCAAATAACACTGCTTTTATACTCATGTTTATACCCTTCACTTTTTCTTTTATATTTTTCATCTGAATTATACTTTATAATCTTTAAATTATTATATCATACTTATAATTTCATAGGAAAATGTTTCTTTATCAGTATTACCAATCCAAAATAATAAAAATATAATTGTCGATATCTATTATCCACATTAATAAAAATTAAAACATTACATTACTTTTAAAATTAATGTATTAGGCATGTTAAAGTTTAAAAATAATATAAATAGTTTACTTTTTATTTCACTTTTTATTTGAAAAAATTTTATTTTTAGTATATTATATATAGACGTAGTTAAACTACAATCATTTAATACAAAATCAAAGAGGTTAAAATTTATGAAAACAGCTTTTGTGTGCGATTCAGCATTACAAATTAATAAAAATTTTGCAAGTAACAATCCAATTACAGTTATCCCTGTTGAAGTTCGTCTTGATGATGAGATTTTCGAGGATAATGTAACTATAACTCCTGATGAATTTTACAAACGAATACACAACGGACAAAAACCTAGCACAAGCCAACCTGCAGTAGGTAAAATCCTGAGTGTCTACGAAGAATTAAAACAACAAGGAGTAGAACGTATCGTTGCCTTTAGCGTCTCTTCTAAATTATCAGGAACATATTCTTCTTTTGTGCAAGCTAAAGAACTTATCGATGGCATCGAAATCAAGATAATCGATACTCTTCAAATAGCAAGAATGGTAGGAATAGCTATCGAAAAAATTATTAAAGAATTCGAAGCAGGCAGTCTAACATTCGAAAATATAGAGAATAGATATTTAGAACTTTCACAACAACATAACGTTCTTGTAACAGTGGAAACTATGGAATATTTATACGCAGGAGGTAGACTTACTAAAGCTCAGTTCGTTCTTTCAAACCTACTAAATATTCTTCCTATTATTACTATTAAAGACGGAGTCCTTGCAGTAAGTGGTAAACATAGAGGAATGAATAAAGTTCTTTCAAAAATGTGCGAAGAAATAAAAGAAAAAGATCCAAAGAGTTTATTTGTTCTCTATACAACAGATGAATTATTAGAAAAAGCAATGACATCTATCAAGAAAACTTTCGGGGACATCGAAGTAGAAACAGAAATCGTATCACCTGTAATTGGATCTCACGCAGGACCTAAAGCTATCGCAATAGGATATTTAGGTTACGACAAATAAAACGTAAAAAAACCTTAGAATTAGATTAAAAACTAATCCTAAGGCTTTTATTTATTAAGCGTGACTCCAATCCATGATGTCAAAAAATCAAATTTGTCGAATCAATCCCATTTTTTCTTAAACTATTTTAAAATTTGTATCTGCTAATTCAGCTTGAAGTTCTTCTTTTGAAGCACTTCCCTCAACTTCAATAGTTTTTTCTTGGATATTGATTTCAACGTTATCAACATTATCTAGTTTTGATAATTTTTCTTTAACTGCAGCGACACAACCACCACATTTTACGCCTTCGATGCTATATTCATTTTTCATGATTAATCCTTCTTTCATTTTAATGATTTTATTAATTTAATTTTACTCTTTTTAATCTTAAAGCATTTAGAACTACAGATATAGAACTAAAACTCATTGCAGCTCCTGCTAGCATAGGATTTAACAATGGTCCACCGAATATGTAAAATACTCCCATCGCAAAAGGAATACCTATAACGTTGTAGAAGAATGCCCAGAATAGATTTTCTTTAATATTTTTTATAGTCTTTTTACTTAAAACTATAGCATTAACAACAGAATTTAAGTCAGGTTGCATCAACACTATGTCTGCCGCATCGATTGCAACATCTGTTCCTGTTCCTACCGCTATTCCTACCTCTGCTTGCACTAGCGCTGGTGCATCATTAATACCATCACCAACCATAGCTACTTTTTTACCTTGCGCTTGAAGTTTTTTAATTTCATTTGCTTTATCTTCTGGTAAAACTTCACTCACTACTTTATCTATTGATAATTGATTTGCAATTACTTGCGCAGTTTTTTTATTGTCACCAGTTAACATGACTACTTCTAAACCTAGGCTATGTAGTTTTTCAACAGTTTCTAAACTGCTTACTTTTATTTGATCAGCAACAGCTATGATTCCAGCTAGTTCAGAGTCTACAGCTATGAACAATGGCGTTTTTCCTTCAGAAGCATATTTTTCTGCTTTTTCTAATGAATCTTTAGTATCAATATTATTTTCTAACATTAATTTCTCATTACCGATAAATATCGACTTTCCATCAACTGTTGATGAAATACCTAATCCTGTTAATGAACTAAAATCTTTAACTTCTAACAGCCCTAAATTTCTATTTTTAGCTTCATCTACAATTGCTAAACCTAAGGGGTGTTCTGAAAGATATTCTACACCCGCTGCAAGTTGCAATAGAATTTCTTCAGATAAATTATTAAATGTCATTATATCAGTTACTGAAATTTTACCTTCTGTCAATGTTCCGGTTTTATCAAAAACAACAGTATCAACTTCTTTAGCTAACTGCAAAGCTTCTGAACTTTTTATTAAAATACCGTGTTCCGCACCTTTACCAGTACCAACCATTATAGCTGTCGGTGTCGCTAATCCTAAGGCACAAGGACAAGCAATAACAAGAACCGAGATAATAATTTTTAGAGAAAAACTCCAAGTAACACCACCAGCAAAGTACCATAAAATTCCAGCTATTAGCGCTAAAACAATAACAATAGGAACAAATACTCCTGAAATTTTATCTGCAAGTTTTGCTATCGGTGCTTTAGAATTCTGAGCATCTTCAACAAGTTTAATAATCTGTGATAAAGTAGTGTCT
>CALIWM010000061.1:0-6709 GCA_938046645.1 uncultured Gemella sp.
TACTGTTAATTTGATCTACTCTTCTTTTAATTCTTTGAATTTCTACGTCCATCATTTTACTTTCAGACATATTTTTTCTTTGTGCTCTTAATTTTCTAGCTTCTGCTTTATCTTTTTCAGTAGACTTTCCTAACAAAAGAAGCAGAGTCCCTAGAGTAGATTTTTGCTGAGAATACATCAATCTAACCGTTGGATTAGATAGATTGGCATCTGTTTCTATTTCTGTATTCAGTTTAGAAAACAGTAATTCATCAATATTGTCTAGGATTTCGCTAGGCAATTTGTATTCGTCTTCATCAGAGCTTGTTGTTTCAGAACTGTCTTTCTCTACTTCAGCTTTTTCTGGTACTTCCTTAACAGTCTCGTTAGTTTTTTGTTCATCGTTTTTAACGGAGTCTTCAGGTTCTGGTGGTGTATCAGAAACCTTCACTGGGTCGGTCTCACCTTTTTGAGCTTCGTCAACATTGTGCCATTGACCATCTTGACCAATTGACTGCCATTCATCCTGATTAGAATCTGAATTGCTTTCTGTATCTGCATCCAAATTAGTAAATCCAAGAATTTCAACATCTGGATTTGCTTCTAATTCATCCAAAACATTATAAGAATACAATGCATCACCATTCTCTAAAGCAACTATGAATCCGTTACGTTCTATTCCATCGTGCTTTACTCGAATAACTTTTTCACCTTTATTCATTCCAAAATTAACCTTTCTTTTTGTCACTCTCGCAAGGCATGTATTTCTTGAACTTTGCCTAAATATAAATTGAGTTCACATTTTACTACATAACATTCCTTTTCAATCCCTGCAAAGATTTTTCTTTTTTCTTTCCGAGAAGTAATTCCTGCTATATTTAAAACAAATCCATCTACATCCAACAACAGTTTAGGATAATCAGTCCTCAAAATTTCTTTAAAAAAGAACTCTGCTATCTCACTGGCAGTAAGATAAGGCATTGTACTTTTTATTTCAATTTTTTTCTGTATCTGAGTTGTAACTTTGGTTCTAGTAGATTTTTCTATCTTCCCCATATCTAGCATGTGTCGGAAGCGGTTCATCGCTACTTCAAGCTCATATTCTAGTCGTTTCTTTTCTTCATGTGGCTTGAATTCTTTCCTTCCATTGCTAGCCAGATAAGTTGTCATATCAGGAAGCTCTGCTAATAGAGATTGGCGAACCTTTTCAACTTTATCAAAAATTGCATTAACAGTAGTATAAATACGAACTGTCTCTTTGTCTTTATCAATTATCAGTTTACCTGACAAACGATTAGTCAAAACTTGTTCACCACTGTTGTCGATAAAAATTTCCTCGATATTCACCAATGTATCCGAAGCAATAGGGGCGTTAGAGTATTCCTCACCCTCTTGCTCTGATTTAGATTCGACTTCCTTGAGCTTAGGGGTAGATTTCGGTATCAAAGTGTCTTTAATATCTTTGTTAATTTCTTCGTCATCTTTACTGTCTTTGTTATTGACATATTCCTCGATATCGTTAAATTTATTTAACGTCGCATTTTCATCAGTTGTCAGAGAAATATTTTCAACTAGCTTCTGTGTAGATTTTTTTAGAACAGTAATAACCTCTCGTTTATCTAACTCAAAGTCATCGTTTGCATTGAAAAACATACTTAGTTTTGCAGTGTTCTTCGAGGTATAGCTTCTATCCATTCGCTACTCCCCCTTCCAACGCTCTCCATCACTAATTTGTTCTTCTCTGTTCAGAAATTCTGCTGGGACTGCTCCTTGTAATTCATTAAGTAGGGCAACTGGAATGATTTGAGAAAGCAATGCAATAATTTTTGCTCCCAAAGTTCTGTCTGTTACCTTGTCTAACATAAGTTCTAAAAGTCCTTCCGCTCGAACAATTGCGATGATGTGTTTTTCTAGCAACTCTTTGTCTATACTTTCGAGATTTTTAACCCCAGCTTCCAAAGCGATACTTGCTTTGTAAATTGGCAAAATCACTTTATAAAAGTCAAAATTATCCTTGAAGTCACCTGTTTCTCTCGCTCTTTCTAAAAGCTCTGAGATATTGACTCGAACTCCCTCAAAGTCAACTCCGTTTTTCAATAAAATATTGATTATTTCTTGGCTATTATCCATCTATTCTTCTCCTTTTACATTGCATCAGCTTTATTCACATAGCGGAATAAACGAGATATTTCAATGACTCCTGATAAAATTTGAACAATCGTTTTACGATGCTGTTCAATCATCGCAACTTCATCCGTAACATTACCGTTCACCAGAAAGAATTCAGAAAATCCCTTGAAATCTGGTATTTTTTCAATCAGAGTTTCGCAGTCTTTTTCAATACTCATTAACACAGAAACATCTTCTATTTCTCGAACATCTCTTCCAAATGAATTGTCGAAATCTTTAAGTCTTTTTCTTTGAGACCCTAGTTCACCAATTGTTTCATCAATGATGAAAACAGCTTTCTCTGTCTTTGATTTATCATCTATCAAAGTCAACCGTTCCTTTAAGTCATGTAACTCCCCCTGTAAAAGTGAAGTAACTTTGATAGCACTGTTAAAGAGTTCGTCTCCACTAGACAAGACCCCTTTTAGAGCTAAATTTTTGGATACCATTCGTATCTCCTTTGCTTCAATTATTTGTAACTATCTTATCATAAAATATGTCATAAAAAAAGTGTTACTTTTATTTGTCAATAGTTTTTGTGGATTTTTATCAGCTTTTTTGATAGAATTTATAAAAAAAAAAGGAAATGAAGGTTGTAAATCAAAATGACTTTAAAAAAGAAAAAAAAGAATGGGAGAATTAAAAAGATTCTCTTCAATTCCATACCTATCATAATTATTGCAGGAACATTTTTGTTTTACTTTTATCCACCATCATTTTGGTTGGTAAATCATCTTAAAAATACTCCAATAGAGAGAATTTCTGCTACAAAGCACCAGACAAAAAACGAAAAAAAGGAAGCTGATGCTCCTAATTACGGAAATGACTCACAACTAGAGCCAACTGCCGAAAATCTTTGGAAAGCTAGTCAAGCTGATTATATCGCCAGTGGTGGAGTCTTTATCCCAAGTGCAGAGATTCGCTTACCTATCTATCACGGGATAGGGTACTATACAATGCTAAAAGGAGCTGGTGAACAATATACAGAAGATATTGTCAAGGTTGGCGAAGCTGGAAATTATGTTATTGCTAGCCATTTGACTCCTTATCAAGGTTATCTATTCACTGACTTAGATAAAGTTCAACAGGGACAAGACGTTTATCTAGTCGGTTCTAATACAAACCTCATCTATCGTTACCAGATTGACTGGAAAGAAACTTTCGACCCTCAACATTCCCAATCAATTCAACAAGAAGAGGCAAAAGAAACTGTTGAACAAATAAACGAAACCAAGATTGTTGACCTAAAATCTCTTGGAGTATCATCTGTAAAGGTTGGTGATACTATATCAAAAACGACAAAAGATTTTCAGCCAGAAACAGGAAGTGAGATAGAAACCAGTACAAGTCTCACTGTGAAATCAGTTGACAGCGATAAAATTACTATATTGGAAGAAGGAACAAAGAAAGCAAAACAATGTATTTGTACTCTATATACTTGTACAGATACCTATAGTACACACAGGCTAGTTGTTAGAGGACATCTTGTAGAGGAAATCCCAGCAGAAAAAGCTAGTGCAGAATTGAAAGAAGCCTACAGCGGTTGGTTCAGTGGAACATTTTAAAAAGCAATCTTTTTAAAGATTGCTTTTTTGCTTTGTTAATTTTTGAATACGTGGATAAACATTCCTGTATTTTCTAACAAGATTATCTAGCTCTAATTCAAATTGTTTCTTACCACTATAAAACTTGATGTAGTTTATCACCTCTTGTTCTGATAGCAATCCATCCCCCTTATCAACTTTTTTACTTTTTGATAAAGAAACTACACTGTCGTACAAAATATTTGATACCACATATTTCCCTAAATTCCTAGCCCCCTTTGAAACTAATTCATAGGATTTCGTAAAGTCACGAGGGCTTGTTCGCTCATCTAATATTTCCTGTACAAAATCTTCAACGTCAGACTTTGCTTCACTCTGAATGTATTGTTTTACCTCTACAGGTATCTCTTTTTGATTCTGTTCATAAAACCAGTCAGCCCAATCCTGAATGTTTGTTACAGGAAACCACGCAAAGCGCTCCGCAAATGATTGTGATGGCATCGTCACATTTGAACCTGTTTGAACAGTATTAGTAGCCCCTATGAAATGGACTTTTTTAAATTTTAACTGTTCATAATCCAAATAATTATCCATGATGAGAGTTTGCAACACTGAATATATTTCCTCTTCAGCACTCAAAATTTCATCAAAGAAAATAATAAGTTCTTTCGATTCAGGTCTCTGAGCTTTTTTTATAGCCGTTACAAGTGGGCTATCATGACGTATAAATCCTTTATCAACTGGAAAATTCATTCCCAAAATAGTAGCAGTGTCTGAACTAGCTAAAGAAATATTAAAGATATCCATGTTGTTGTCCTTCGCATATTTCTTTACTAAAGTTGTCTTTCCCATACCTGTCCTAGAAACCAACACAACAGGTTCGTTGAACTTGACACTTTCATGAATTATGTCTGTCATACTTGGATTCATTATACAACCGCCCTTTCTGTCATTTCTGTTATAAATGATTCACGACTAATTGTCTTAGGTAATTTTCTTGTATACTCTAGCTGTTCTCCCTTAGTATCAAAATACCGAATTTCTTTGATTGGTAGACCTTTTTCATTGTATTTGCTGGTCATTACAGCATATTTTTTCATAGCTTACTCCTTTGTTTGTTATTTGTATAATAATTTTATTATATATAATTTAATTTGTCAAGTATATTCAATAAAATAAAGAGAATTAGAAAAAAACATCTAATTCTCTTCTTGCTTCCGTACAATTGAACCCCAAAGATAACCTAAAATTTCGTCTTTTGGTAAATAGCCAGTAGCTTTGTTGTCATGTTCTACCTTTACTCCATTTTCATCCAACTGAACGATAGATACTTTAGTAGACTCCCCTTCCCATTTAACAATAATATCTTCGCCTCTGATATATTCATCAATAATAGTTTCAACCAAATATCTCATTTCTTCCAGAGATTGTTTGACTTTTTCTTTACTATGAGAAACTGTCTGGAGAGATAGTTTAATGATTTTATACTGTCGTTCATCAAAATCTGGGAAATCTGCATAATCTAAGTTTTCTAAAGCATCTTTTGCATGCTGTGTAGCAATAGGGGAGTAGCTTGTGTAAATTTTATCCAGACTAACTAACGCCTTGGTTAGATAGACCCATGCTTTTTCCGCATCTTTTAATCTATCCCTATTTTTGTATTGATAAACTGATTTTATTGCCATTGCAACTGTATAGGATAAGTAGTTATCTATGATAAAATTCCAAACTTCTACCTTATTTTTTCGAAATTGCAATCGCTCAGAATTTCTAGTTTCTTCATCAATCATTTCAAAACTTTCTCCTTTCCCTAACATTGTATCACACCTTTCCAAATTCTGTCTTTACTTTTTCTAAGAAGGGTAAAAGGTTAATCGAAACACAATTTATTACTTGAGTTTGCCGAACCTCCCCTTTTACAATAGCAACAGCATAATGGGTAAAGATTGGCTCTCCAAACAAATCAACAGACTTCAAAGCATTTTCACTATCTTCTTGAAGTAGCAATTCATAGCCGTACTCTTCTGGATTATCTGTTAGAGGTCGTGCTCTAATTAACATCCATTTAGAATCTCTAGGAATCGTTATTTTTAAAAATGCAACATCTTTTTTGTCGACCTTTGAGTAATCAATCACTTTACTCTTTAGTCCTTCATTTTCTAGCTTTTCCCAAAATCCGTTTTCAATAGCTTTGTTTAAGACAAGTTGATTTTCTTTATTATTAAAAAAGTCATAAACAATACGATTTGCATTTACACTCTCACTGCTCATCTAAAATCTCTCCTCACTTTTTGTAGATACGTATCTTTCAATGCCTCCCCTTGAAAAGGTTAAAGTCTTTACAATTGCTTACTACGAGTTTCTTTTAGCCCTTTTTCTATTTACATGTTTCACGTGAAACAATCTCAATATCGCTCTTGATAAACAATTACAGTCCGTCTATTATAACCATCAACAGATACACTAATCAAAGAGAAAGCATCATCATTTATTTCATTCAAATGTTTTTCAATATCTCTACTAATAACGGTAGGGATTGTTTCAACCTTATATTTTTTCATAACAACCTCTTTTTCATTTTATGCAATAATTATATTATATTAAACAAAAAATGTCAATAAAAAGCAAGGTTTAACCTTGCTTTTTTACGAATAGATAATTAATGTGATGACTGTATTCCATAAAGTATGTACTGCGATGCTAGAAATAATTGTATTTTCTTTGTATCGAATAAACCCAAGCCACATCCCATAACTCAGATAGATTATAAAACTAGCAAAACTGTTTGGAGAGTGGATGAACGAAAATAAACATGAAGTTCCTAATAAAGCATATCTCCAATCAATCAAAGAAAAATAATCATAAATAATTTTTCTAAAAATGATTTCCTCGAAAAAACCTGCACTGGCAACTGCTCCGATAAAAATTGAAATAGGAATTTTAGAGGCGATGCTAACTAACCTTTCTTGATTTGAAGACTCAGTAGATTGCCCTAGCATAATCAGAACGTAATTAAC
>CALIWM010000062.1:0-2174 GCA_938046645.1 uncultured Gemella sp.
TACAGAGTAAATTCAAGTGGTCAATTGGAACATTATGAAAATGGTGGTTGGAGTGTAGTGAGTAGTACATTTACTTCATAATAGTTATTAAAGTAAAATATTTTCGCATTAAAAGAAAAATAATAAAAATACAGAAAACTGATAACTAAAATATAGATAGCGTATTCTAGTTATCAGTTTTTTTGTAAATTTTTTTATAAAAAAAAATAAATAACTCTTGTAATTAATTATATTTAATGAGATAATAGTACATATAATGCAAATAGATTAAGAGGAGATTTATACTTATGACAAAGATTTTAGCTATTAACTCAGGAAGTTCATCTTTAAAATTTCAATTATTTGAAATGCCTGAAGAAAAAGTTATTACAAAAGGACTAGTTGAAAGAATCGGTATTGAAAACAGTGTATTCACTATTGAATTCAACGGTGAAAAAAATAAAGAAACATTAGATATTCCTAACCACGACGTAGCCATTGAAATGCTACTTGAAAAATTAACAAAATTAGGTATTGTACAAGATGTTAAAGAAATTGAAGGAGTTGGTCACCGTGTTGTTCATGGTGGAGAATTCTATGATTCTTCAGTTCTAGTAACTGATGAAGAATTAGCTAAAGTTGATTCTATCGAAGATTTAGCACCTTTACACAACCCAGCGAATATTAAAGGTGTTCGTTCATTCCAAAAAGAATTACCAGGAGTTTCAAACGTATTAACATTTGATACAGCATTCCACCAAAGTATGCCTAAGTCAACATATATGTATGCTGTACCAAGAGAATTTTATGAAAAATATGGAGTTCGTAAATATGGTGCACACGGAACAAGCCACAGATACATTGGAGAAAAAGTTGCTGAAATTTTAGGAAAAGACCCTAAAGAACTAAAAACAATTTCTTGTCACATCGGTAACGGAGCTTCAATTTGCGCAATCAAAAATGGTAAATCATACGATACTTCTATGGGATTCACACCACTATCAGGTTTAGTGATGGGTACAAGAACTGGTGATATCGATCCAGCTACTATCCCTTACATCGCTCAAAAAACTGGATTATCTCTTGAAGAAATCGTGCGTATTTTCAACTTCGAATCAGGATTAAAAGGAGTTTCAGGATTATCTTCTGATTTACGTGATGTTGAATCTGTAAGAAATACTAACCCACATGCTGCTGAAGCAATCGATGTTTACATCAACAGAATTAAAGAATATGTTGGAGCTTATGCTGCAGCTATGAACGGAGTAGATGCTATCGTATTCACTGCTGGTGTTGGTGAAAATGCTACATGGGTACGTGAAGAAGTATTAGAAGGTTTAACTTTCCTAGGTGTACAAATTGATAAAGAGAAAAACAATGTACGTGGAAAAGTTGCAGAAATTTCTACAGCAGACTCAAAAGTTAAAGCTTTCGTAATTCCAACTGATGAAGAAGTTATGATTGCTAGAGATACTTATAACTTATCTAAATAATAAATAAGATACAAGGGCTGGGGTTTCTCTCCAGTCCTTTAATAATTTGAAAGGACATTATGGTAAGAAATAACTTCAAAAATAAGTTTAAAGGAGCTATAGATATCTTAAAGATATTTAATCAAAATGGATATGAGGCATACTTTGTTGGTGGGTGTGTAAGAGATTATTTATTAGGTGAAGATTTTTCTGATATTGATATAACAACAAATGCACTACCTGATGAAGTAAAGAAGGTGTTTCGTAAGAGTATTGATACAGGAATTCAGCATGGAACAGTAACAATATTAGTTAATGGTGATAGTTATGAAGTCACTACATTTAGAACTGAGGAAGATTATACAAACCATCGTTCTCCTGAAAAGGTAGAGTTTGTAAGTAATTTACGAGAAGATCTTGATAGACGTGATTTTACAATTAATGCTATGGCATTAGATTACAATGGTAAGTTATTTGACTATCATAATGGAGATCAAGATTTAAATTCTAAGATTATTCGCACTGTAAATAATCCTAATGAGAGATTTTATGAAGATGCCTTAAGGATGTTAAGAGCATTTCGTTTTTCATCTAAGTTAGGTTTTGAAATTGAAAATAATACATTAAATGCTATTAAGAAAAATGCAGAACTTATAAAATTTGTATCTATAGAACGTATTGTAAACGAATTTAAAAAACTTTTAGCAGGAAAAGGTAATTTAA
>CALIWM010000063.1:0-20472 GCA_938046645.1 uncultured Gemella sp.
GACTCGACAAAATCGATTTCTCCGAAATCACGATTTTTGAGTCACTCCCATAAAATTATGTAGTTTATACTAGGGGATAGTGAGGTGATTAAATGAGTAAAGTTGCAGGTAAGGTAACGAAAGTTGAAAGCAAAGGATTATATATAAAGCTAGAAAATGGCAAAGATGCATTTTTACCAAAGGAAAATATGTTTATAGGTAAAAAGAAAAAGCTAGAAGAGATTTTTTCTGTTGGTTTTGTTATTAAAGCCGAGGAGAAAAGTACAAAGAATTCTTTAGTGATTTTGACACAAAAAGAGTTGAAACAAGCAGAAGGTGAGAAGAAAAAAGTAGAGAAAAACTCTAAGGAAAAACAGAATAAAAAGAAAAATAAACCGAAGTCACCAATAAAAAAAGAAGCTAAAGAACAACCTGAAGTTCAGAAAAAACAAGAAGCGAAGGAAGAAAATCAGGAACCTAAACAGGAGACAAAAACTTTAAAAGACTTGAAAAAACTTCAATTTATAGGGAATATGAAAATTTCTGTAGGGAAAGGTAAGAAGAGTAATATTACTGAGCTGTCTGAGGAGAAAGAAGAGAAAAAAGAAATTCCACCAGCGCCAGAAGGATTGCTAGAAGATATAATTGTGACGACAAAGCAAGCTGAAGCTAAGTTCGAAAAAATTAAGAAAGGTCTTCAGGAGAGAGGTTATCTAGATGGACATTAATATTTTATGGCAAAAAACTGATAAAATAGCACTAGGTCTATCAGGAGGAGTGGATTCTATAGCTTTATTTCATCTGCTTGTTACTAAGTACAAAGAGAGTTATAAAGAATTAGTGGTGTTCCACATAAATCATGGTCTAAGAGAAGAGTCTTATGAAGAAGCCGAGTTCGTAGAAAACTTTGTAAAAAACTACAATGTTAAGTTCTACAAAAAAGAGCTAAATATGAAAGATTTAGTAAGAGATAGTCACACGTCAGAGGAAATGTTCGCAAGAAAACTGCGTTATGATGCTTTTGAGGAGATGTCTTCATTAGAAGGTGGTGTGAAGTTAATAACTGCTCACCATAAAAATGATCAGGTGGAAAATATCCTTATGAGGCTTCTTAGCGGACGCAGTATGGATTATAACTTGATGATAGAAGGGAAGACGACTATAGGAAACTTAGAAGTTTATCGTCCATTATTAAATGTATTAAAAGCAGACCTTGAGCAGTATGCTGATAAAAACGACTTAAAATACTATGTTGATTCAACAAACTTTGATACTGATTATACAAGAAATAATATAAGGCATAATATTGTACCATTGTTAAATGATGTAAATGCTGCGAGTTTTGATAATTTGATTAATTTTTCTAGTTATTATCAAAATATTAATACTGAGTTGAAATATAAAGTATTAGAGGCTAAAAATGACTATGTGATTTCACTAGAAGAAGATAAAGTCGAATTAGATAAAGAAAAATTATTAAAAAACACCAAAGAAGAGATTTATTTCTTGCTAAGAGATATATTAGCAAATAATTTTGGTATTTTTGATGTAAAACAAAGGGCTCTTTTTACAATAATAGAAGACTTAAAAAGTAAAAATAACAATAAAAGTTATGATTTGAAAAATAATTTAAAAATTATTAGCGAATATAATAGTATTTATATTCATAAAATCGAAAAAAAATGTTATAATGATAAGATAGAATTAATAATAGATGAAGTGGATATTAATAAAGTTTATACATTTCACCAGAGTAATTTTCTAATAACAACAACTAACAACTCATCTGAGGTTGGATTTAATAAAGAAGATTTGCCTTTAATAGTTACGACTAAGAGGGATGGCGATAGGATTCAAAGAGGTAAGGTTAGCAAAAAACTTTCACGCCTTTTTATCGATGAAAAGATTCCCAAGGAACTTAGAGACAAACTTCCAGTAATTCGCAACAAAGATGGGGTTTTAGGAGTTTTAGGAATAAATACTAAAGTCAACAAAAACAAAAAATATGATTATTATATAAACACGAAAGGATAAAACAGTGGAAAATTTATTAAAAGATATCGAGAAAGTTCTATTTACACACGAGGACATCGTTGTTGCTAGTAAAAGAATCGCTAAACAAATTGAAGAGGATTATAAAGATAAATGTCCTGTTCTAATTTGTACATTAAAAGGAGCATTACCTTTTATGGCAGAACTTTTAAAACACATTGACATTCACGTAGTTACTGACTTTATGGATGTATCTAGTTATCACGGAGGAACTGAATCTTCTGGTGTAATCAAAATCAAAAAAGATTGCGGAATGGATATTGAAGGACGTCACGTAATTATCGTTGAAGATATCGTAGATACAGGCAGAACTCTTAAAGCACTTATCGAAAACTTAAAAGGAAGAAATGTTGCTTCAGTAGCATGTGCTTCACTAGTAGATAAACCAGAAACTCGTGTAGTTGATGTTGAAGCTGATTACATCGGTATAGTTTCACCAAATGAATTCCTAGTAGGATTTGGTTTAGACTATGATGAGAGATATAGAAACTTACCTTATATCGGTGTTCTAAAAGAAGAAATTTATTCATAATAATATTTTAATCAAAAAAGGTCAAAATATTAGTCAAACTTTAGTTATATATGGTAAAATAAATTATGTTTAGAAAAATGATAGGAGGAAGATTGTCTATATGAATAATAAAAAAAGGCAAAACCCTATCCTTGGTATGCTTGCATTAATCGTAATCGCGATTGGATTATTTGCATATTGGCAGCAAGACTTACCTGGGACAACTGAAAAAATAGACTATGCTAAACTTGTTCAGACTATTAAAGACGACAAGGTTAAAGAAATAAGTCTACAAAGAAAAGATGAGAACTACAATGTTAAAGGTACTTACACAGATGGTAATAAGAACTTCGAGAGTGTAGTTGCAGCATCTGATTCTGAAGTACAAAAACAAATTAATGAAAAAGCTAAAGATGGAAAATTAAGTGTAGTAGAATATAAACCAGCTGAAAAAACTGGAGCAATTCTATCATTCTTAGGTAACATTATTCCGCTTATCTTGTTTATGGGTGTTTTAGTTTTCTTTATGACACAAATGCAAGGTGGCGGTGGAGGCAAAGTAATGAGCTTCCAAAAATCTAAAGCTAAAAAAATCGATGGTGGAGAAGCGAAAGTTACATTTGATGATGTAGCTGGAGCTGATGAAGAAAAACAAGAACTTGCTGAAATGGTTGAGTTCTTAAAAGATCACCGTAAATTCACTAAGATGGGTGCTAGAATCCCTAAAGGTGTCCTACTTGAGGGGCCTCCAGGGACTGGTAAAACTTTACTAGCTCGTGCTGTAGCTGGTGAGGCGAAAGTACCATTCTTCTCAATCTCAGGATCTGACTTCGTTGAGATGTTCGTAGGGGTTGGGGCTAGTCGTGTTCGTGACCTATTCAAAGAAGCTGAAAAGAATGCGCCATGTATCATTTTTATCGATGAGATTGATGCTGTAGGACGTAAACGTGGAAGTGGAGTAGGTGGAGGAAATGACGAACGTGAACAAACTCTTAACCAACTTCTTGTTGAAATGGATGGATTCGATGGTGAAAAAGGTATTATCGTAATTGCAGCTACTAACCGTGCTGACGTATTAGATAACGCTCTTAGAAGACCGGGTCGTTTCGACAGACAAATTAAAGTTTCTACACCTGATGTAAAAGGTCGTGAAGCTATTCTTAAAGTACATGCTAAAAACAAACCACTTGCTAAAGGTGTTGACCTTCGTTCATTAGCAGAAAAAACTCCAGGATTCTCTGGTGCGGATCTTGCTAACATCCTTAACGAAGCGGCATTATTAGCAGCTCGTGAAAATAAATCTAATATCGAAAAAGAAGACTTAGATGAAGCAATGGACAGAGTAATCGGTGGTCCAGCTAAACGTAGTAGAGTATACACTCCAAAAGAAAAACGCTTAGTAGCTTACCACGAAGCAGGTCACGCAATTGTAGGTATGGTACTTGATAGTGCTGATAAAGTACAAAAAGTTACTATTATCCCACGTGGTGATGCTGGTGGATATAACCTTATGATTCCGGAAGAAGAAAAATACTTCCAAACTCGTACAGATTTAATCGACAAAATCTGTGGATTACTTGGTGGACGTGCTGCAGAGCAAATCTTCTTTAACGAAGTATCTACAGGAGCTCATAACGACTTCGAACGTGTAACAGCTATTGCTCGTGCGATGGTTACAGAATACGGTATGAGTGAGGCTGTAGGACCAATGCAAGCTCCATTCCACGATCCATATGGTGGACGTCAACTTTCAAGTATCGGTAACTACTCAGAAGAAATGCTGAAAGAAATCGATATCGAGGTTCGTAAAATTATTAACGAATGTTACGCTAAAGTTCTTCACATTATTGAAACTCACAGAGAACAATTAGAACTTATTGCACAAACACTTATCGAAGTTGAAACAATCGATAGAAAAGAAATTGTTGCTCTTTACCAATTTGGAAAAATGCCAAAAGACTTAGATGAAAGAGAAGCAGATCAACTAGATAAAGTAGTTAATAAGAAATACTACGAAGAAGAAGCTCGTAAAGCTAAAGAAGAAGCTGAGAAAAAAGCTCAAGAAGAGGCTAAAAACGAAGAAGATAAAGTTGAAAAGGTTGAAGAAAAAGACCTAGAAGACGAAAAACCAAAAGGAAAACCTTCTGATGAAGAATAAAAAAGTTCCCGTGGAGAAATCTACGGGAACTTTTTTTGTTGTATATTAAATCCGGTGTATGGAAAAAATTCCAGTCCCGATTTCAATTTTTATATACAAAAAATAAATATCCAATATAATTGGTAAAAAAAGATGGAACTTAATGAATTTTAAAGTATTAGTTTAATATAGTTCTGGAGATAGTATAATAAGAGTAAATAAGTAGTAAAATATAGAAATTATAAGTTAAATAATATATATCAAAAAAATTTATAAAGAAAATATCCAAAATAAAAAAATAGTATTATAATATATAGTAATAAAGAGTAGCTAGGAGGAAAGGTTTTTGTGAAAAAAATATTATTAGGAGTTTCATTAGGTTTATTAGCGATAGTGGGAGTAATAGGAGGAAAGATATATATAGATAGCAATAAAATGGAAAATATAGTAAAAAATGATGAGGTAAAAAAAATCACTGAAGATACTTTGAGAAAATTGGATAAAAATGCATTGACTCCAGAGGGGAAAATAAAAAGTTATAAGATAAATTATGATAAAATAAAAAGAAATCCGATGGGTGGGATAAGTATAGAAATAATAATTAATGATGATAATAGCTTAAGGTTAGGAACCATTATAAATAAGTATAATAAAGATGTAGGATATGAATTTGGAGCATTAAGTTTATCACCTGGTTTGAGTAAATTAATAAGGGGAGAATAATTGTTATGGTCTTAACAGATAAAAATAATATGAATATATCTAAAGAAGAATATGAGGGAATCTTTTAAAGTGTACTAGTCTAGATTTACATGTTATTATTTCATAAAATGATATGAAAGTAATAAAAAAGTATTATAAAATATAGTAATAAAGAGTAGCGAGGAGAAAAGAAAAACCTTCTGACGAAGAATAAAAAATAAACCCTAGATTTGAAATTAACCAAGTCTAGGGTTTTGTTACACTCTTTTGAAAAGTTATTATATCGGTGTTTAGATAATATTCATAATCTAAAGTGAGCGATAAATGAGCGATAAATGAGCGATAAATTATTATCTTTTCAGCTTCCTTCTCGTAAAGAAGTGGACTGTCGAAATCACTAATCCAAGAATAATTATATAAATTACTTGAGAAAATACTAATGGTGTAAAGTGATTTTTCAGGATAAATATATTAACTCCTACACCTATAATTGCAGCGATACTTAACATAGAAAGTAGTGCAAGTTTGTATTTATTCAGAGGTAGGCTGACTTTTGCAACCATACATAATCCATTTATTAATGCAAGAAGAAAACAGATGAATTTCGCTTGTGAACTATCTGTGATAGCAAAGCTTGTCAGTAGTACTGTAGCTACTAAAATACCACCACCGATTGCAGCGTTTGTCAGTATGTCCTTCATGAAGTTATTGCTTACTTTTTCTTTATTCGCTTCAAAAGTTAGGAAGAAGGATGGAATACCGATTGTTATCGCTGAAATTATCGTAAATTGAATTGGTATAAACGCAAACTCCAAGGCGAAGATTACACTAAGTATTGAGAAGACAATCGAGAAGAATGTCTTTGTTAGGAATAGTGAAGCTACCTTTTGAATGTTATTAATAACACGACGACCCTCCATAAGTATATCGTAGAATACTCCGAAGTCATCTGTTAAAAATACGATGTTTGATACACTTTTTGCAGCACTAGTAGCACCATTCATAGCAAAACTAATATCAGCTTTTTTAAGAGCAAGTACATCATTAACACCATCTCCACTCATAGCGACAGTCTTTCCAGCTTTTTGTAATACGGCTACCATTTTTTGTTTTTGTTCAGGAGTAACACGTCCAAAAATATCATTCTCAAGAACAGTTTTTTCAAAATTTTCTTCAGTTACTTTAGTCATATCAATAGCTTTAGCATCTTTTTTGAAACCAGCTTTCTTAGCGACACCGTACACGGCTATATGGTTATCTCCACTGATTATTTTTACTTCAACACCTTGTGATTCGAAGTATTTGAATGTTTCTTTTGTGTTTTCTTTAATTTCATCTGATAGAACCACATGTCCTACAAGTTTCATATTAGTAGGAGTGTTTGTGTTATCTTCAGTATAGGCTAATGATAAAATTCGATAACCTTCTTTTTTCAGATTCTCATAATATTCATCCATTTCATTCGAGAATCCTAAAAATTCATATGCTCCGAAGAAATATGTTCCACCGTTTTTTAGCTTTATAAATGAATATTTATTTTTACTAGAAAAGGCTCCTAATTCTTCTACATCCCATTGTTTTTTACATGTTAGATAATTTTTTAAAGCTCTAGATGTTGCATTTTCATCATCAAAATATGCAAGGTAACTTGATAATTTTTCTGAAACCGTGTCATCAATTTCTACAACGTTCATATTACCTGTAGTAATAGTTCCTGTTTTATCGAAACAAAGAACATCTACTCTAGCAAGAGTTTCCACGCAGTATAATTCTTGAACTAGAACTTTCTTTTTAGCAAGCTTCATCGCAGCAACTGCAAGAGAGACACTGACAAGCAAGATTAAACCTTCTGGAATCATACCTACTAAAGCTCCAGCACTTCTCAATACTATTTCTACATAACCACGTCCCAGACTAGCACCACGTATGTATAGCATAATTGCGACTGGAACTAATAGAATAGATATAACTTTTAAGATTTTATCCATATAGTCACGAAGTTTAGATGGATATTTCTTAAATTCCTTAGTACTTTTAGCAAGCTTATTAATATAGCTATCTTCTCCAACAGCAACAGCTCTTACTAAACAACTACCACTAACTACGTTACTCCCACTCATTACTTTATCACCAGTAGTCTTAAAGATATTGTCACTTTCACCAGTTAATAGTGATTCATCGACCTCGATACTACCTTCGATGATTTCAGCATCAACAGGAACTTGATCCCCAAGATTTAAGTGTAGATATTCTCCAAGGACGATTTCTTCAGAATCTATATTTTTTATTTCATTATCACGGTTTACTCGGTACTTACTTCTACCTAGCAAACTCAATTTCTCAAGGGCATTTTTTGAACGAACTTCTTGAAAAATACCAATTGCAGTATTTATAGTAATTACACCTAAAAATAACATATTTTCAAATCTAAGTGTTGTAGCTATAAATGCTGCTAAGACTAAGTTCATAGCATTGAAAAAAGTAAAAATATTAGAAAAGATAATCTCTTTAGTTGTTTTATAAGGTTTTATTTCACTAATATTTTTTTTCGCTTTAGTTACTTCTTCACTAGTTAAATATTTCATTTTACCTCCGTCATAACTATATTTTTTAATTAGTTTCTATTTTATCACACTTTAGTATAGTTTGGAAAATTAAAGTACAGTTAATTTCCTAGGAAATATTCTTCCCCCCCTATATATAAACTGTAAAAATAATATTGTTATATTTTCGTACATATAATTGTTGTCGAAAATATATAAAAATATAGAGAGGTAGTTCGTTCTATTAAGGTAAGTAAATTAAAGAACATAATTCAATTTATATTTATTTTTTGTGAGAGTATAGATTAAATTTTCAAATTAGATCAGCTTTTGACAAAGTATAAATAGTATGAAATAATTAAGATGTATATATAGTTAATATTAATTAATATAGTTACACTTTAAACGAAAAAAAATTAGTCGATTAGTGTATGAAAGAGCTAAAAGATTGTATTTTAAGTCGTTTATTAACTTTTTTATTATAAAACCAGGCATAGATGATGTGCTTGGTTTTTAATTTTTGCTATAAAATTTATATCAAATAATAAAAAATAAAATTCATAAAAATTTGTAAAAGCGTTTTATCTGAATACTAACTTTATTTTTCAGATAATATATGTTAAAATATAGAAATATACTTTAAATACACTTAAAAAAGATAGGAGAAGAAGGAATGACACTGACTAAAAAGGCAGCTGTAAGTGTGCTAAGTGCAGCACTACTACTGGGAAATATCAGTACGTTTAATTATGGAGTATCATCAAAAATAACACTAGCTCAAGAAGAAAAAAAAGATGAGTTATCAAATGTTTCAAAAAGTGAAGAACATAAGTTTCAAAATGATGATAAAGTAAAAGTTATCGTTAAGTTGAAGGGTGATGTTGATCCTAATAAATTAAAAACTAAAGAAGGAATTAAAGAAGTTACTGAATCAACAAAAGCTCCTAGGGAAAAAGCATTAAAAGATATTAAAGATAAAGGTATCGATTATGAGAAACTGTTTGAATATGATACGTTAATGAATGGTTTTGCCTTAGAAACTACATTTTCAAATGCTAAAAAAATTCAAGAGCTAGATTTTGTAGATACTGTTGAAATAAGTGTTAGCTATAATAAACCAGAAAATATAGCGAGCGAAGAAGAGAAGAAAGAAAGTACTGAAACTAATGATTTTTCTAAAACATTAGATAGTTATAATCTTATTAATATACAACCTCTTTGGAATAAAGGATATAGAGGACAAGGAAAAGTTGTCGCAGTATTAGATTCAGGACTTGATCCGAATCATCCAGTACTTAGATTATCTGATAATTCAAAATCTAAATATAAATCTAAAGATGAAATTGAAAAAATAAAAAAAGAAGCGGGTATAGACTATGGTAAGTGGTATAGTGAAAAATTACCATTTGCATTCAACTATAACGACTGGAATAATGATATTAAACAAAGTGCTTATAAATCACACGGTATGCACGTTGCTGGGACTGCCGTAGGTAATCCTAAGGAGAAATTCACAAATGGCGATTACGTAACAGGTATAGCCCCCGAAGCACAGTTAATTTTCATGCGTGTATTCTCGGATACTAAGAATGCAGGAACAGAGTCGTATATTTATACAAAAGCGATAGAAGATGCTATTAAACTAGGTGCAGATACGATAAATCTTAGTTTAGGTTCACCGGCTGGTTCAGTGGTAGAAGTAGGTGACGGTTTAGTTCGTGCGATGGAAGTTGCGAAAAAAGCTGGTGTTAATATAGTTGCAGCGGCTGGGAACAATGCATTCTTTGCTAGTGGACAAACAAACCCAAGTGCAGCTAATCCTGATTATGGAACTGTAGGAAGACCATCGGTTTCAGAAGATGCAATTTCTGTAGCTAACATAAGCAATAGTGTTCTTAACAGAGAAGTAGCGAATATCGAGCAACTTAAAGACAACGCTGACTTTGATAATGGAAAAATGCCAATTTTCAGTTATACTAAACAATTTGAGAAGAGAGCATATGACTATGTATATGTAGGAATTGGTAAAGCTGAGAACTATGCTGACAAAGATTTAACTGGAAAAATCGCCCTTATCCAACGTGGTGGTAATAGCTTTGAAGAAAAAGTTAAACTAGCTAAACAATATGGAGCAGCTGGTGCGGTAATTTACTTCAATGAGGGAGATACTATTTACAACTTAACGTTAAATGGACAAGACAAAGATTTCCCTGTAGTAACAACTTATTACAAATTTGGTAATGAACTTTCTGCTCATGAAGGGGAATATAAAATAACATTCAATGGAACATGGGATAAACAAGATAATCCTAAAAAAGGTGAATTTGATGAATCTACTGGTTGGGGAATGAGTGTTGATGGATACTTAAAACCTGACGTAACAGCTCCAGGAGGAGATATCTTATCATCTTATAATGATGGAAGATATGGTCTAGATAGTGGAACAAGTATGGCTTCACCACACGTTGCAGGAGCTATAACTCTTGTGAAACAAGTATTATCAGAAAGATTCCCGAACTTAAGTGCAGAAGAAATTCAAGGATTAGCGAAGAGATTAATCATGAGTACAGCAAATCCTCAGGTATACTCTGATGGTTACACAACAGCATATAGATCACCACGTCTTCAAGGTGCAGGTCTAATCGATGCGAATAAAGCAGCATATGGAGATCTTTATGTGACTGGAGAAAACAACTACGGAAGTGTTTCTCTAGGAAATGTTGGAGACAGATTTACTTTTAAATTAGTATTACACAATCTAGCAGATAAGGCTCAAAGCCTACAATATGCAGCTCACCTAACTACAGATAATTATTATGGTGAAGATGCTGGAGTAGATTGGAATGGTAAACTTACAATGACTCCTAAGAAGTTATTGACAACTGGTTGGGCTTCAGTTGAAGTTCCAGCGAAAGGTGAAAAAGAAGTAGAAATCACAGTTGATGCTACGAACTTCAAAGAAGAACTAGAAAAAGTATTCACAAATGGATATTATTTAGAAGGGTTTGTAACTTTCTATGATGAAGAAAGTGCATTAAAAGCTAATATTCCATTTGTAGGATTTAAAGGTCAGTTCCAAAATCTACCGGTATTAGAAAAACCAATATATTCTATGAAGAATGGAGAAAAACCAACATATGAGTATGGTTATACTTCAAACCCTAATAATTGGGATTCGTTAACAGAGATGAACTTCACAGGAGTGTTAACAACTTATAAAGAAGATAAAAAAGATAAGAGAACACTAGCAGGAGCATATGTAAATCCTGTTACTGGTGAAAGATTCTTTACTGATAAAATCTTCTTCTCGCCAAATGGTGATGAGATTTATGATGAAATAGGTATGAGAGGGGTATTCTACCGTAACTTCGAAAACCTAAAACTTTCAGTATATGCAAAAGATGATGTAGAACGTAAGAACCCACTTTACCAAAATGGTAATGGTTCTGGTAATAAAAACTTCTACAACAATACAAGTAAAAAATACACATCATTAACTATGACAAACTGGAAAGGTGTTGACAATAACGGTAACCCTCTTCCAGACGGTGAGTATCAATATGTAGTTTCTTATAGTGCAGCAGTAAGTGGTGCAGATATGCAAGAGACAACGTTCAATGTAGTAATTGATAGAAAAGCTCCGAAAATCACAGGTGCTAACGGCGGTTACTATGACGAAGCAACTCGTAAATTCACACCATATCCAGTACTAGAAGATGGAAGTGGAATATTCTACAAAAAATTAAGCTATGGTAAAAATACTATTGCAGCAAATGAAGACGGAAGTTACACAATTCCAGAAGGTGTAGAATTAAAAGATCTTACTTTTGAGGTAAAAGACTTTGCAAATAATAAAGATAGCATTAACTTATCAAATGTTGAGGGTAATGGTAAAGGAAGTCTAGAAGTAGAAGTTAAGAAAGGTGACGGAACTGGAAATAATTCACGTCGCTTACGTTACAAGATCACTAATGAAAAAGGTGAAATCGTAGGGGAAGACTTCTCTAGAAATAAACGTACTTACCAAGCATTACCATTTGGTAAATACACTGTTGAAGTAGTTATGGTTGATGGAGAGTACAAGCTACTTACACCATCAAAAGTTGACTTTGAAATAACTAAAGATAAACCAACAAAAGAGGTTGAATTTAGAGTAGATGAGATCAGCAGAAATGCTACAGAAATCAGCTTTGATAAACCAGTTCCAGCAGGAACAAAAGTTTATGCAGTAGCTCAAGATGGTACTAAAATATCACTTCCAACAAGTTTATATGGAAAAAATGCCTTCCAGAAAAACTTAGAAAATGGAACATACACAATTCAAATAGTAACACCTGAAGGATATACTCCAGCGGAAAACAATTTTGAATTAGTAGTAAAAGATGGTCACAATAAGAAACAAGTTGTTCTAAATGTTGCGGAAAAAGTAGCAAGTGTAGGAACTACTGAGAACTCTAAAGCACAAGGTACAGTAGATTTCACTGAGAAAAAACTTTACAATAATTACAAACTTGTTGTAACAGAACCAACTGCAGAAGAGAAAACAAATATCCAAAAACAATTAACAGAAGGTAATGTAGACTTAAGTAAATATGATGTTGAATACTTTAACATTCATATTGTAGATGCAACAGGAAAAGAAGTTAAAGTTCCTGGTGATAGAAATGTAACTTTAGATTTAGCGAAGGCTCCAGAGCGCTTCTTCCATGAAAAAGATGGAAAATTAACAGCTGTAAGCAGTGTTAATTATGCTGATGGTAAGCTTACATTTACTACTGATAGCTTCAGTAACTTCGTAGCATTGACTCCAAAAGATGCTCCAGTAGAGAAGAAAGCGGAAGTGAATAAAGCAGAGCTTCAAAAAGCAATAGAAGCGGACAAAGCGTTAGATGAAACTAAAGAGTACAAAAATGCAACTATCGAAGCTAAAGATGCATACAACAAAGCATTAGAGGCAGCTAAGAAAGTTCTTGAAAACGAAAATGCAACTCAAGAAGAAGTAAACAGTGCGGTAGCAAGTCTAAATGAAGCTAAAGTAAAATTAGCTAATTCACAACAACCAGAAGTGAAGAAAGAAGTAGATAAAGCTAAATTAATTGAAAAATTAAAAGAAACTGAAAAACTTCAAACTGAGGTTAAATTCAAAAATGCTGGACAAGATAAAAAAGATGACTTCGTAAATGCTATAAAAGAAGCGACATCAGTTCTTGATAACAAAGATGCAACTACAGAAGAAGTTACAGCAGCGTTAGAAAAATTACAACAGGCTGAAAATGCTCTTGATGGTAAGGAAGTAGAAGCTCCGAAACCAGCGGCTGAGACTCCGAAGAAAGAGGAGGCAAACCCAGTAGCTGAAATACCAAAAGAAGCTCCGAAACCAGTAGCTGAAACACCAAAAGAGGAGCCGAAACCAGCAGCTGAAGCACCTAAGAAAGAAGAGCCGAAACTAGCAGCTGAAGAACCTAAGAAAGAGGAGCCAAAACCGGCAGCTGAAGAACCTAAGAAAGAGGAGCCGAAACCAGCAGCTGAAGAGCCTAAGAAAGAGGAGCCAAAATCGGCAGCTGAAACTCCAAAAGAAGAGCCGAAACCAACACCTGAGGAACCTAAGAAAGAAGAAGGTAACAAACCTCAACCAGAAACACCAAAAGTAGATAAGAAAAACCTAAATGAACAATTAAGTCATTTAGCAGAAGTTAAAGAGAAAGATAGTTTTGAAAGTGCAAGTGCAGAAGATAAGAAAGCTTATCTAGATGCAGTTCAAAAGGCTCAAGAACTATTAGCTTCAGCAACTGCTACTCAAGAAAAAGTAGATAAAGCATTAGAAGCGTTAAAAGAAGCGGAGAAAAAAGTTTCTAAAAAATCAATCAAAGATATACTAGGTGGTTTCGTTGGTAAAGAAACTAAGAAAGAAAATACATTTAATGTAGATGAAGATTTCGGAAAAGTTTCAAAATCTAACTCATTATTACCAAAAACAGGATTAGATAACAATGTGACAGTTTACGCTGGAATAGTAGTTCTAGCTCTAGTAGGATTAACTGTTTATGTAAAACGTCGTAAACAAAAATAAGATAAAATATATCGACTTCAAAAGTTAGGGTTTATGCCCTAATTTTTGAAGTCGTGTTTTTATATCAATAAATCACGGTATCCATGAGTTTTCATTTAAACTTTATTAAAATCTAAGACTATTTTGCTAATCTCTGAAATACAGTGTATATCTTAATAATAGACACGTATTTAAGTAGGGTATATAATAAAAGCAAGTTATATGGAGGAAGTATTCAGATATGGAAAAACTAGATTATTTAATAAAAACACTAAATTCAGAAATAGTAATACCGGAAACGCAACAAGAAAAGAAAGATTTGTTTAGAGCACTAATGAATACATGGGAAGTGTCGGACTTATCGAGCGAATTCTATGAAGTTCAAGATGAATACCTGCAAGAGATTCTAAAAGCTAAAGGAATAACAACATTAGAAGATTTAACAGAAATTGAAAATAATATTTATATATGGCAAGGGGATATTACAACACTACAAGTAGATGCGATAGTTAATGCGGCGAACAAGGCTTTACTAGGATGTTTAATTCCTCTACACAGATGTATCGATAATGCTATTCACACTCAAGCAGGACTACAACTTAGAAAAGAATGCGATAATATTATGAAAGCACAAGGTAGTTTTGAAAAAACAGGACAAGCTAAAATAACAGCGGGGTACAACTTGCCAGCTAAACACGTTATTCATACAGTTGGGCCAATAATATATCGTGTCGTTGAAGACGATGATAAGGAACTGCTTGCTTCATGTTATAGAAATTCTCTAAAACTTGCTTTAGAGAATAATCTTAAGAGTATTGCTTTCTGCTGTATAAGTACGGGGGAATTTAGATTCCCAAATGATCTTGCTGCTGAAATATCGGTAGCTGAGGTTAAGAAATTCTTTAGAGAAAACCCTGCTGCTGACTTAAAAGTAGTATTCAACGTGTTTAAAGATTTAGATAAGAAATTATATGAAGAGTTGTTAGGATAATAAAATTAAAAGAAGATTATAAGAATTAGATTCATCAAAGGAGATGAGGCTATCTTATAATCTTCTTTTCTGATACTGATTAAATAAGTAAAAAAGAATTATTAATTATTTTTTCGTTTTAAAATTGTAAGTCCAATAATTGATAAAGCTAAAGTTCCGATAATAGCAATACTTGAACTTGTATCTAAACCTGTACTTGGGAGAATTTTATTGTTATTTTGTGGGTTGTTCTCTTTTGGATTTGGTTTAGGTAAGTTGTTAGGAGTATCTGTTTTTGGTTTTTCTGGAGTAGATATTCCTGGTGTTCTTGGTTTTTCTGGAGTATTTGGAACTTTTAATTCTGGTTTTTCCAAAATAGGCGGATCGATAGGATTAGCCCCGCCAGTATATTCTGGTATTTCCAATACAGGTGGATCAATAAGTTTATATTCAAACTTTAGTTCTGGTTTTTCCAAAACAGGCGGATCAATAGGATTAGCCCCACCGTTATATTCTGGTTTTTCCAAAATAGGTGGATCAATAGGATTAGCGCCACCATTGTATTCTGGCACATCATTAACTGGAGACTCTTTCGGAACCTCGTGTACAGGTGCGCCGTAGAATCTAACATATTGATAAATTCTGTTAGTTACAGTCCCAGCTGCTCCTTGTTTATAATTGATGACCCTAACAACTTCCTTAGAATAACCCTTTTCTTTGTTAACTAAAGGTACGTCAGGACTCTTTATTCTTACGGCTGCAATTCCATCTTTATCTGTAAATTTTTCAGCAAAAGGAAACTGTTCGATAAAACTTTTGTTTATTTTATCACTTGCTGGAGTTTCCGCATTGTTATCTGCTGCTTCTGCAACAGTAAGAGAGTTAAGGCCAAATCCCAATGCAACAGCTAGTGTGCATTTTGTAAAATTATTTATCTTCATAAAATCACCTCTTCTATAAAAATTGCAACTTTTCTAGTTTAACAATTTAAGGCAAACGTTTTCACCTATAACTTTAATTATATCACTGTGAAAATTTTATTTCAAGAAATTGGCTATACTACTTATATAAATAGTGGAAATATATTAGCTACAAAAAAGGCTAAGAGTAAGTTTTTTTAAAAACTAATTCTTAGCTTTTATTTTATTGATAATTATTCCTCCGCAAAAATCTGTGTAGCTCTTACTGCACGTTTCCAACCTTTGTAAAGTTCTTCTCGCTCTTCTTTTTCCATCGTAGGAATAAATAGTTTTCCTGCAGTGTTTAGGTTCTTAAGCTCATCTAAGCTTTCCCAATATCCGGTTGCTAATCCCGCTAGGAATGCAGCCCCTAGAGCTGTAGTTTCTAAGTTTTCAGCTCGTGCGACTTTAACGCCTAGGATGTTTGCTTGGAATTCTAGAAGGTAATCGTTGTTTGCAGCTCCTCCGTCGACTTTAAGAAGGGGGATTTCTACCTTAGCATCGATTTTCATAGTATCGATAATATCGCGTACTTGATAGGCGATTGACTGTAATGTAGCCTTCACTAGATCTTCTTTAGTAGTAGCACGTGTTAGGCCGAAGATAGTTCCGCGAGCATCTGGATTCCAATACGGAGCACCTAATCCTGTAAAGGCAGGCACTAGATATACTTCGTTATTGTTTTTAGAGTTGTAAGCTAACGCTTGTGTTTCAGAAGACTTGTTAATTAGACGTAACCCATCTCTTAGCCACTGAACTGCGCTGCCAGCGATAAAAATAGAACCCTCTAAAGCATAATAAACTTTTCCATTTATTCCAAAACCTATAGTAGTTAATAGATTATTTTTTGAAAGTTCCATAGTTTCACCCGTATTCATGATGATGAATGAACCTGTGCCATATGTATTTTTTATCATTCCTTTATCGAAGGCAAGTTGCCCGAAAAGTGCTGCTTGTTGGTCACCTGCTAATCCGCTTATTGTAACTTCTCCACCATAAAAATGATAATCTATAGTTTTTCCATATACTTCTGAGTTGGATTTAACTTCTGGCAATAAGGACTCCGGAATATTTAGAATTTCTAATATTTCCTTGTCCCAAATTAAATCTTTAATATTAAAAAGCATTGTCCTAGCAGCATTTGTGTAGTCTGTAACGTGAGTTTTTCCACCTGTAAGCTTCCAAACTAGCCATGTATCGATAGTTCCAAATAGTAATTCACCGTTTTCAGCGCGTTGTTGAGCTCCAGGTACATTGTCTAATATCCAACGTATTTTAGTCGCAGAGAAATAGGCATCGACGACTAAACCAGTTTTCTGATGAATCATATCTTTATACCCATCGTTAACTAATTTATTGGCTATATCGGCACTTTGTCTACTTTGCCAAACTATTGCATTATAAATTGGTAGTCCAGTTTTTTTATCCCAAATGACAGTAGTTTCACGTTGGTTTGTAATACCAATACTGTCTATTTGATTTGGTTTTATACCACTTTCGATAAAAGCTTCTGCAATAACTGATTGTACAGAATTCCAGATTGCATTAGCATCGTGTTCGACCCAACCGGACTTAGGAAAAATTTGGGGGAATTCCTTTTGGCTACTTGTTATTATTTCTGCTTTTTTATTGAATATTATCGCTCTAGAACTTGTAGTGCCTTGATCTATTGCCATTACATATTTTTTCATACTTCACCTCGAATAATTATTTCATTTATATTATACCATTTTTACAATAAAATCGGGATTGACTCGACCAAATAGATTTCTCTACAATCACGATTTTTGAGTCACTCCCGATTTTAAGTGCTTTAAAGACATAGTTTATCCTACAACTCGTACAAGACTTGGGGTGTGTTGAACCAAGTCTAATTTTTCGATTATAGCTATTGTACAAAAAATTATTGTCAAAATAAGTAGTATTAATAATACTATTATCGTTACTTTTAATCTATCGTCATTACTCATATAAAGACCTCCCTCTTAAAAATTCCCGAAATTAAATCTTTATATTTTAAATCCCCATAATCAATTTCGTAATTTTTTAAATCATTTTTCTTTATATTATTAATTATAAATTTTTTTATAGCAAAACTATCTTATAATAATGTTAAATGTATAGTAAAATATATAATATATCTTACTTATATTATAGCATCGATAGAAAGCGTTGTCAAAATAATGAAAAGTGAGAACTGTGTTTATTTATGTAGTGATTTTCATTAGTAGTTTTCAGTTTCAATCAGTTCTACTACACTAATAAAATAACAGTACATAATATAGATTTCTTTGAAATCTAGTGTAGTTATATATGTAGCGTATTATTAGCGTTTTTCATGTTTTTCTTATAAAATATATAGAGAAAGTTTTAAAAAATTTATTGTAAATATAGGAGAAAATTAAATGAATACATTACACCAATCTTTAACAGCATTATTAGCAAAATTAGAAGAGAAAGAAGTACTGAAAAAAGAAAATACTAACACAGAAAATCTTAAAGCTGAGGAACTTGCAAAACACATTCGTGATCGTTTTGCTAAAGAGCATGCAGACTTAGAAATCCGCAGACTTTTAGAAACAGTTCACTACGCTAACTCTTATGAAGACAAAGTGCTTAAAGAAACAGCATTTTTAGTAGATGAAATCAGTGAATATATGTTTAAACTAGAAATTGCTAACCGTGATTTTGTAGTAGGTTACTTTAATACATTAATTATTGATCCAGCTATAGAAGCAACTGAGTACAACTTTGTATTAATGGAAGTTGAAAGCTTAATTGAAAACAGCTTCTTAGAATTACCTGAAGAAGAGGAATAATGATGAAAATTTTAATACCAACAGCCAAAGAATTAAACAAGAAGGCTATTCCACATAAAAAGATAAGTCTAAGTGACAAAAGTATGGAAATAGTAAGTGAAATAGCTAAATTAAGTGTGGAAGACTTGGCTAAAGCCTACAAAATCAAAGATGAGAAGGCTGTGGAAGAATTTTCTCGTTGGGAAAAAATAAATAACAAAACAGCAAAAAGTTATAAAGCATTAGACTTATTCAATGGACTAATGTATAGAAATATAGATCGAGATAATTTTGATGAAGCAGATAAAGAGTATATAGAGAAAAATGTATTTATTACAACGTCGTTATATGGTATAATTGGTGCTTATGATTTGATCCAAGAACATAGACTAGATTTTTTACAAAATGTAAAAATCTCAGGAGAGTCTTTAAAGAATTTCTGGCGAGCTAGTTATGATGAAAGCATAGAAGATGAAGATTTTGTTGTTTCATTATTATCTAGTGAATTTGAAGAAGTTTTTTCAAAGAATCAAAAAGAGAAATTTATTAAAATCAGCTTTATGGAAGAAAAAGAAGGGAAGTTAAAAGTACATTCTACAATTTCTAAAAAAGCAAGGGGTAAATTTTTAACAGAACTTATAAAAAACAAAGTTTCGTCAGTAGAAGAGATGAAAAAAATAAAGTTAATAAAGTTGAAGCTGAAACTATTGTTAGCCTAATAGAAGCCTGTTTAGCTATGAAAGAATATAAAAATAGTACATTTGGAGTTATATCTTTGTTAGGTGATGAACAAGCTGAACTGATTCAAAATTTAATAGTTAAAAGAATTCCAGCAGTTGAAATAGAAAGTCATAAAATTTTATGTGGAAATTCTGCTAGTTTCCAAGGTGATGAAAGAGATGTAATGTTCATTAGTTTAGTTGATAGCAGTGAAGATAATAAATCTCTTAGATTAGTTGGAGAAGGTATAGAAGGTGCAACTAGAAAGAGATATAATGTTGCCATCAGTCGTGCTAAAGATCAGCTATGGATAGTTCATTCAATAGATAAAAGTAGTTTAAAAGAGGGAGATTTAAGAAAAGAATTATTTGAGTATATAGATTCTATAAAAGAAAATACTTTTGAGAAAACTATTGATGAAAATTCTATAATTTCTGATTTTGAAAATGAAATTGTGAAGCGTTTATTAGAAAAAAATTATACTGTCAAACAACAATGGAAAGTAGGCTCTTATGACATAGATATAGTTGCTATCTATGGAGATAAGAAAATTGCCATTGAATGTGATGGAAAAACTTTAAATCATTCAGAAGAAGAAATTATTACTAACTTAGCAGAACAAGAAGTTTTAGAACGTTGTGGTTGGGAATTTATAAGAGTGAGAGCAAGTCAATATTTTAGAAATCCTGATAAAGCAATAAAAGAACTTATTATTCAATTAGATGATAAAGGAATATATCCTAATAATAAAGAAATTTATTCTAATGGAGATAGTTTATTGAATAGTATAAAATCTAAGGCATTAGAATTAATGGAGAAATATGAAGAAAATTAAGGAAGAAAAAAGAGAAACTGTTATCATAAAAACAAGTATTTTAGGGATTTTTACAAACTTGTTATTAGTTATTTTTAAAGCAATAGTTGGGTTAATTTCTAATTCTATTGCTATTATATTAGATGCAGTAAATAATTTGAGTGATGCACTATCTTCTATTATTACAGTTATTTCAACAAAGATAGCAGATTCAGAACCTGATAAGGAGCATCCTTTA
>CALIWM010000064.1:0-15147 GCA_938046645.1 uncultured Gemella sp.
TGTGAATAATTTTCTATACAGAGAATTTTCTTCAATCAGTTCATCATGTGTTCCTTCTTCGATAATTTTCTTATCTTTTAGAACATAGATATTATCTGAATTTGCTATTGTCTCTAAATCATGAGAAATAACGATAATAATTTTTCCTTCTTTAATTGAATCAAAAGCATTAAGTACGATTTCCTTACTGTAATCGTCAATATTTGATACTGCTTCATCAAGTATATACAAGTAAGAATCTTTTAAAATTGCTTTTGCTGCAAGTAATCTTTGTCTTTGACCACCAGAAAGGTTCGCAGCTCCTATCGCAAGTTCATAGTCTAGACCACCGTGTTCTTCCACGAAATCTTTAAGATTAACTTTTTCTAAAGCATTATACATTTCTTCTTCAGTTATATTTTTATGAACACTTAAATGCTCTCTTATAGTGCCTTTAACTAAGTAACTATCATTAGTAATAAGTGTAGTAATTTTAGACATTTCTCTAGTAGGAATAGTATCAATATTGAAGTTATCGTATTTTATACTTCCACTATAGTTAGAATTTAGACCTAAAATTAATTTAATAATAGTAGATTTACCACTTCCACTTTCTCCTACTAATGCTGTTTTCGTACCAGGTTTAAATAGCATATTAATATTTTCTAAAGTCGTCTCCTCACCATAAGAAAAACTTACATTGTTCAGAACAATATTTTTCCCAGCTTCAACCTCGATAGTTTCATCTTTTTCTTGCTCCGGATGATCAAGAAGTTTGTAGATATTATCTAATTCAACATTCCCTTTCATCGAAATATGGAACAAGCCACCTAAAGCACGCAACGGTTTGAAACATTCTAAAGAAGCTACGATTACGAAAACAATAAGTTTCTGATCTTTCACCGCAAAGATAGCGATAATTGATAAGACAAAAATAGAAATATAAGTAATAGCATCCATCACATTAATAGAATTAAGTTGGTGACGAAGTAATGCCATCGTCGATTTTCTATATTTTGCACTACGAGTATCAACATCACTCGCTACATTATCTTCTTTACCGTAAATTTTTGCCGTTGTGAAACCTGATAATCTATCGTAGAATACTTCAGATAAACTTAAGAAATCGCTGAAATTCTTTTTATTAGCCTTTTTCGACTTCTTAATAATAATCATAATAGACATAGGAATAAGCGGATATAATAACAACATCGCTATAAATAGCAGAATATGAATCTTCCCATAAATCACAAACGAGCTAAGTACGATAAACAATGTCGCAAACATCTGTGGTACAAACTTATTGAAATAAAATTCAATATTTACAATCGATGAAGAATTCATCACAAGAAGACTACCTGTATTTACTGCTTCTGTGTAATTTAGTGAAAGTTTTTCTACTTTATTGTAAATTTCTTTCCTTAATGTATTTCTAACCTGTTTAGAAATTTTGTGACTGAAGTAATTATCCCCTGTTGTAGCTGCGTAATAAACTACTAAACCTACTACCGTCTTTAGGATAAACCCTAACATAGCACCGCTTCTACTCTCTTCACCTAGTGAATAAAATAGAAAGTCTACGAAGTTGTAGATGAAAAATAGCGAGCACCAAAAGGCAACAAGTTTAAGAATCGCTACGAGATATACTTCTTTTTTGATATTAAAGAGAGCCATCGCTCTACCATCTATCTTCATAATATCTCCTTATTTAATTTCAAATTTAGATTTATTTTACACAAAAAGAGTAAAATTAGCTATGGGACTTTAGTTGTTTTTTATAAAAATCCAATATTCACTCTTTTTATGAAAAAGGTTCTAGTCACCTATATTGATATTAATTATCAATTATACCTTTTTTATTATACTATATAGATAAATTAAAAGATAGCTTTATTTTTTATTGTTACGAAAATGTTCAAAAAATATTGAGAACGTTCGGGAATTAGAGTTTTAGGGGCATTCCTTGTTATTTATATTTTTACATCGTTGTTCTCTCAAGGAGGACAAATACTCCGAAGTTTCTTTTTGGATTGTTTACCTCGAACGGACATTTCCTTGTAGCTTTCTGCGTTGAGTGTTCACCAGAAAAAGACAACAACTCAGTTTTTCATTCTACTAAATTGCTGTCTTTATATTTACATACTAATTTCTTCTTTTAATGCTTCTTGCATTAATTTTCCCACATTTATTTCTTTCTTTTTCTATAATTCTATGATATAATATCTTCAAAGGAAGGGCGAACGGTTGGGACATCGTCCACCCTTTTGGGAAATATTAAAGATTACTTACGCTTTGGGTTGCCGCCCTTAGCGTTTTTCTTTTGCTCCTGAAAATATTTTAAAATATCAATTATACCTTTAAAAATATTAACAATAGTTAAAAGATAAGTTAACTCTTCCATACTTCCACCCCCTTCACTTCCTATAATTAGGTAGTGTTCCTTTATCGGGTGTAAGCTTTTCAAACTTACATATTCATTTTAACACAATACTATACAAACACCAATAAAACACTTTATTTTATATAAATATTTCTAAACTAAATAAAAATATCTGATCATCCCCTTTTCATTCTTACATCTCCCATTTTGTAAGAACATAAGTCCATACCCGGACAATAAAAAAGAAGGTTCAAGATTGTTTTAAATCTTACCTTCTTTTTCATCTAGCTACCTAATGTTATAACTTTATCTGCTAAGTTTTCGATTTTTTCGCTATTTCTGTGAGTTATCATAATAACTGTAGAATCTTTGTCTTTTAATATTATCTCCTCAATGTCATCTGCCAACTTGCTATCTAGGTTCGCCGTACCTTCATCGATTATGAATACATCTTTTTTATGATATAAACTTCTCGCTAACCCTAATCTTTGTAGCTGTCCACCTGATAAAGCTAAGTTTTTATTGTCTAGTATTGTATTTTCTTTTTCTTCTAAATTATCAATTACATCGACTAACTTACAATTTTCCAGAACTTCTCTAAACAACTTGTCGTTATATTCTTTGTTTAAAATAATATTATCTTTGATCGATAAATTTAACAATTGCACTTTTTGATTCATAGTAGAAATCGCTGATTTAATGTCGAATTGTTTTAATTCTCTATTATCCCATTCTACGCTACCTTTATAGTTTTTCAAATCACCATTTAAAATATTTATTAATGTTGATTTTCCACTACCACTTTTACCTTTTATTAAATACTTCTTGTTTTTCTCGAAAGTTAAATTAGGAAATTCTACCGTTTTATCTGGATAGTTATATTTAACATTAGAAACTACAATCGCCTTATCTAATTTTTCTACTCTAGGTAAACTTTGCTCTTCTTTAATTTCTGGATACTTACTCAACAATTCATTTGCAGAAGCAAAATTCGGATATAGCTCGATTACTTTTGTTAAACCTCCAAAGAATTCTCCTGTATAACCTGATATCGCAAATATCATCGCAAATTCAATATACCCTTTATATGCGAAATATCCCGCTATGAAAATCAATGCGATTTGGTTACCTGCATTTAACGTCACGTTTAATCCTTGTAAAGTCATAATAGATTTTTTTCTATTAACTTTCGCATTTTTTATATTTTTTGAACCAACATTTACAATTCTATCTAATAAATTCAACGCAGAAAAATTATTTAGCATTTCTGAACTAGCCAGTGCATTTTCTAAATCCTTGTTAAAATCTTCTGTGGCTTTTGAAATGTCTTTTGTCGTTGTTTTTATCGCTTTGTTGAAATACTTAGGTAGAACCATCATTAATAAAGACAATGCAAGTGAAATAATAAATAACGTAATATTCACCTTAAGTAACGCAACTGTTGAGATAACAACTAAAGATATACTGTAAATCGCAAATAAACAATTAGCAGCATATTGTTCAAACTGCTGGATATCAGTAGTATTTAAAGCTATACATTCTGCACCATTATTATGTTTCTCATTATATACTAACTTTTTCTTAAAATCCGCAATTGCTGTTTTTCTAAGACTTGTAGAAAAATTTTGAATCAATTTTTCAACGTATATCGCTCTGAAATAACCCAATGTATTTAAAGCAACATATATCAACATAACCGCAATAGTCGCCGAAACCATGAACCTTAAGTTTTTATCTACCGTCGCCTGGATAATTAAGCTAAATCCGTAAGACGTCGCAACCTGTGCTGCTGCGCATAACACCGTAATAATAAATACTAATATACTATATTTTTGTTTAAATATTAACTTAAACACACTCTTCACCCCTAACACTACATTCTAAAATCTGTTTACATTCTGACTTTAAAAGTATATTTATTATGTAAATTTTATCAGAGATAACAAAGATAATCAATACAATTTGTGAAAATTGTCACATTTTATTTTCTAATTTTCAGATTTTTATTGAAATAACTTTTATTTTAACTCTAAAATAGCTTCTAAAACATACTTTTGGGAGTGATCCAGAAGACCTTAATTTTAACAAAGTGTATATAAGAACTCATAGACGCAGTGGTTTATTGATATCTAAAATCGCTTAAGAAAAGCTTTTTAGATATCTAATAAACTGTGCGGGGGTGACTCGACAAAATCGATTTCTCCGAAATTACGATTTTTAAGTCACTCCCAAAAGTCCAAATGCAAATAAAACAAAAAAACTCCAGATTTTTCCTCTGGAGTTTATTTCGTTTATTCTTTTATAATTCTATCGTAAATTTTTGATGTTACTACGACTATATTTACACATTTTTTATTTTATCCGAATCTAATATATTGCCAATTTTCTCATATACCTCTACTGTATCTGAAAATTTTATATCCTTTGTATACAGATTATTCTTTGCATATCTGTCCCATATATTTTTTATTGTACTATTAATTTTAAATAGTTCTACTATTTCTTTATATTGTCTAATTGCTTTCAAAGAACCTCTTTGTCTCGCTGTTTTCACTATAGCTTCTCCTAATATTTCTTGATTAATCTTATTATTATACATATTGTATATCATATATAAATCATAAAAATCACGAGCTCTTGTTGTTGTAATGTTTCTACTTGAAATTGTTTCAAATTTCTCCGCAAGTATTGTCTCTATGGTGTATATAATAATAGGAATTGTCCCTTCATCTAATATTCTAGAGTAAGAATATTTAATTTCTCTAGGTGTAATAACATCGCCAGTAGTTATATCTATATTTAATCTTGCATTAATTTTCCCGAATTTACACTCAATACTTGCACTAAAATCCTCATAGACATCAGCATTTCTTATCGGCGTTAATTTTATCAATTTATAACTGATTTCTAAATCAATTTCTATAGCTAAAATTTCATTAATTATTCTAGTAATAGTTTCTTCATTTACAGGAATACCTTTAATTGTAGTGTCCATATCCATTGTACTCCTCATATCAACACCTATTAGAGAAGAGATTAATAACCCACCTTTCAATATAAAATTCTCCCTGTATTTTGACTTAGATAACTTTTCGAGTATCCCTTCAAAAAGACACATTTGTAGCAAAGAATTAGGATTAACACCTTTTTCTTTCGATATATTTCTAATAGCCCCTTTTATTTGTTCTGCTGTCTTCATAATAATACCTCCGTATAAGGTTTCAGCTGTTCTTCCATATTCATATACATGGCATATTTAGATAATTTTAATAAATCTTTATCTTCACCTCCAAAATATAATTTCATAGCTTCACTAAATACGCCAGAATCAACTCTATCTTTATCTCTTATAAGATCTAGTATAGTTTTTTCTTTATCATACACGCTAACTTCTCTACCGAATGGGCTGATTATTCTTTCCTTACCTAAATCATAATATTCTTTTTTACTATATTTAAAGGAAATATCATCCCTGTTTTTCTTAATTCTACTTACATTATCACCCTTCATTACCATCATAACATAGTTGAGTGGCATTCTTGTGGATAAACCTTGCAAGTAGGCTGCAGTTTCATGAGAGAATACTCCCTTTGGTACTCTATAAGAAAAATAAAGATACTCGTCTATTTCTTCATTAGTTAAGACGTATAATCCGTTCGCTACTTTTACTATTTCTTCATCATGCGTAAGTTTTTTTAACGTATCCTTATGGATTCCTAATGATAATGCATCTTTTGTTGTAATAATTCCATTATTTTCCTTCATTTTATTTAATAGTAATTCTTTTTTACTCATCATTTCCACCGCCTTTTCGTTCTTACATTTCCTATTTTATAAGAACAAAAGTCCAAATGCAAATAAAACGAAAAAACTCCAGAATTGCTCTGGAGTTTATTTTCGCCTATTCTTTTATAATTCTATAGTAAATTTTTGATGTTATTGCATAAACTATTAGATAGAAGATTGCGAAGACTACGATTGTCACAGCAAGTGCCTGTAAGAATATGCTATTATCTGTTATTAAGAATAATCTTAAGATTTTCTCGATAAATGGATATGCTACTATAGTGTGTAATGTCGCTATAATTAGCGGTGAAAAGAAGATTAACAATACTTGTGATCTTATTGATTGTTTAATCTGTTTATCTGTAATACCTACTTTTCTCATGATTTCAAAGTTTCCTTTATCTTCATATCCTTCTGAGATTTGTTTGTAGTACATGATTACCACTTGGCTTATTACGAAGATAAAGCTTATGAACACCCCGATGAATAGGAATGATGCGAATACCCCTCTAAATGTAAGTTTATTTTCTTCTTTACCTTCTATTTCTATACCACTTTGTTTTTCTAGTTTTTTAAAGCTTTCGATTACCTTAGCTTCTTTAGTAGTGTCTTTAATATTGAAGGCAACGTAGTTTTGAAGTGTAGGAGTACCTGTTTGTATACTAATTCCTCTTTTTTCTAACTCTTTACTACTTAACTCTGCTAGTTTTGTAGCTAATTTAGTTGCTTCTTTTTCATCTTTAACAACAGCATAATATGTATCCATAATATTCGCTGTTGCAGAGCCTATTGTTCCTGGAAACTCTGATAATTTTTCTTTAATTTTATAGTCACTACCATTTAGAGAAATACTATTATAATTGTAATCTCCTTTTTTATCGATATGTAATAAAATCTCATTACTTTCTAATGTTTTATTTTTATTAGCGAATTTATTATAATCTTTTAATTGTAAAACAACTATCATTTTAACATTACTTAAGTCTACACCTACATTTGATTCAAAATTGAACTTATCTTCAACTAATCTTCCTACCATAGGTAATGAATTATATGAGACCATATCTTCCACTTCAGTTCCCGCTTCTTTAGCTGATAATTTTGCATTATTTTCAATTTCTTTTAGTTTATCACTAGTAGAATGATAACCTGCAATCATTAATTGTCTTGGGAATCTTTCGTTGTAAGATTTTTCCATACCTGCATATAATGCTGATGTTGATCCCATAGTTACAAGAACCATTGTAGATAATATACAGATATTCGCTAATCCTACTGCATTTCTCTTCATTCTGTACAATAAACCAGAAACGCTGATGAAGTTTTTAGGTTTATAGTAGAAGTTTTTATTATTTTTCATGATTTTTAGTACTGTGATACTAACTGCCATAAATACTAGATATGTACCTATAATTACCGCAACTACAGCATAAAAGAATACTAATAATGCTTTTACAGGATTTTGTACCGTTTGTGCTGTGTAATAACCATAGCCGATTAATGCTAAACCGATTATCGCTAGAATCCATCTAGATTTCGGTTCTTTTTCACCTTTATTTTCATCTTTTAATAAGGCTACAATTCTAAGTCTAGCTATTTTTATAACAGTATAAAGTAATAATAAGAAGTATATTCCTCCGAATAATAATACTGAGAATACTATAGCTATCGGCGTTATGCTGAACCCAAAGCTAACTCCCGCTGAGAATAATTTTAATAATACTAACAACATAAGTTTATCAAAAATTATTCCTAATCCAATTCCTAACACTATTGTAGTTACAGCGATAAAAATTGTTTCTAACACTAAGATTTTAGCTATTTGTTTTTTCGTCATACCTAAAACAGAATACAATCCAAATTCTTTTACCCTACGTTTTACTAGAAAACTATAAGTATAAAATAGGAAAATTACAGAGAACAGCGCAATTACAATAATACCGAAACTTAATACCTGTTTTGTCGCATCAATACCGTTTGGAAGTTTGTCTAAATTATCTCCAAAAGCTAGAGATGACAGTATGTAAAATGACATTATTGTAAAAATTGCTGATAACACATAAGGTATTATAAATTTTTTATTTTTTACAAGGTTGTTTAAAGCAAATTTGCTATAAAAGAAGCTCATCTTACTCACCTGCCTGCATTAAAGTTAACGTGTCATTAATTTTTTGGAACATCTCACTCGTAGTCGCATTTCCTTTTCTAAGTTCATGGAAAACTACTCCGTCTTTAATAAATAATACACGTTTAGCACGAGCTGCTGTTTTCACAGAGTGCGTAACCATAATTATTGTTTGTCCTGCGTTATTAAGTTTTTCAAAAACTTCTAACAGTTGATCTGTTGATTTTGAATCTAGCGCACCTGTCGGTTCATCCGCTAAAATTAGAGCAGGGTTCGTAATAATCGCACGAGCTACCGCTACCCTTTGACGTTGACCACCAGATACTTCATATGGGAACTTGTTGATTAACTTATCAATTCCTAAAGGTTTAGTTACTTTCTCTAATCTTTTTTCCATATCTTTATATTTTTTATTTGCTAACACTAATGGTAATAAAATATTATCTTTTATAGAAAAATTATCAAGTAGGTTGAAATCTTGGAAGACAAATCCTAGATTGTCACGACGGAAATTCGCTAAGTCTTTATCTTTCAACTTGCTTAAATCTAAATTGTTTAAATTCACATTCCCTGACGTTGCTTTATCGAATGTTGCGATAATATTTAATAAAGTAGTTTTACCACTTCCGCTCTCACCCATAATCGCTACATATTCACCATTATCTACTGCGAAATTTACATTTTTTAATGCTTCTGTACTTTGAGTACTTAATCTTGTCGTATAAACTTTTCTTACATTGTTGACTTCTAATAACATTTTTATCACTCCTGAATTCTTTTTATTTTATCTTATCTTCCTAGTTCGAACTTTTCTACAACTTCCTCGTTGTTTATATTTATATTCTACCTTACTTTTCTTACAGATTCTATCGATTTTCCTTACAAAAAAGCTCCCAACCTTACACTTTTGTAAGATTGGGATATTTATTACTTTTTATTTGATTTCAAAAATGTCTAGCGAGTTTATTTCCTGGGAAATTATAATCGTAATATATCTGTAAATCTTTGTTCATAGTTGCTATCTAGTCTGTGCGTTATTAGAATTACCATTAATTCTGGATTAGTTAATAGAAGTTCTTCTATTTTCTCTGCATTATCCTTATCTAAATTAGACGTTATCTCATCTAACAGCACTACTTTTTTCTCTCTAATAATTCCACGAGCTAGTGCTATTCTTTGTTTTTGACCACCTGATAAATTCTTACCGCCTTCTACAAGTTCAGTATCTAAACCGTCCTCAAGACTTACTAAAAACTCTCCTAGTCCTACGCTTTCTAACACGTCTTTGATTTTTTCATCAGCATAATCATCACCTAATGTAATATTGAATCTTAAACTTTCTGTAAAAATATAAGGCTCTTGTGGAATATATAACATCTTATCGTACAGGCTGCCCTTATTAAGACCCCCTAGCTCTTCTCCATTAAATTTAATTGCACCTTCGTAATTTTCTATTCTTCCAGTCAATAATTTTAACAATGTAGATTTTCCGCTTCCACTTTCACCGACAATAGCGTACTTCCCATGTTTATTAAATGAATACGAAATATTCTTTAATACACTTTTCTCTTCATATTTATAAGAAAGCTCTTCTAATTCTATAGTCTCAATTTCATCATTTAATAATTTTTTGCCAGTATCTTGATCATTAATTACCTTAGCTTCTTCCTTAAATTTCTCGAATTTCTCAAAGATTGGCACTACGATATTTAACTCTACCGTAATATTCATAATATTTCCTACTGAATTAAAAATCGTAGATGTTAGTGACTCTACCGTTAAAATAGATCCAAAGCCAACAATATTTTTTAGAGCCAGTATTCCTGTTAGTAATACTACACCAACTTGCCCTACTAAATTCCCTAAACCACCTAGGACTCCGGCTAATCCGACACTTTTTCTTAGAGATACAGATTCTTTTAATACTTCATTAGAAGAAGTTGCTACAATTTTTTTCAAAATTCCTAATTTATTGAAAGATAGTAAACTATCGAATCCCTGTAAATAATTTGTATTTTTACTTATCAATTTTTCTAATGAACCTGAGTATCTCTGAGCTTTATTCTGAATAGATTTTTGCGCAAGAGCTGGTAAAACTAGTGTTAGAACACTCATTACTATAGAGAAGACGATAATAGACCAGTGGAATGCAAATAGTCCGACTATAGCTAAAAGCGTCTCTATAATTGCTGTAATACTTTGATAAAAATTACCAAATCCTTTTTCCTCAACAATCATCAAATCATTACTAAGCCACGATATATAATCACCGCTATTTTTCTTATTGAAATTAGCATAGTTATTTTTAGAAATTGCATCAACGACATCGCATCTAATATCAGTTATCATTTTTTGCACTACATAGTTTTCATACGGAATTTTTATATAAATAGAAACTAAATATAATAAAAACACGATACCCGCATAGGCTATATTATAGAAAAAACCATCGGTATTCGATTTAATTAATTCGTTAAATCCATCCCCTATAAAATATGCAGCGACAACCTTACATGCTCCCCCAAAAATAATTAGTAAAAGTAACAAACTATTTTCTAAATATCTTTTCCTTAAATACTGCTTCATCTTTTCCCTCCTTATACCTTACTACTATTCTATCAAATATACCTAATTTAAACAAGATAGTTTTCAGATAATTTATTTTATTTGTTAGAAAATAATTTTTCTTTATTATAATATATATACATCAAGTGGCTTTTTAAATATCTAATAAACCACTGAATAAAGTAACTCGACAAAATCGTGTTTCTTCTAACTCATGATTTTGGAGTCACTCGCATATATCGAGTAGCTTCTGTCGGGTTTATAGATAACTTACTTTAGGAGTTTATCAATTTATATCTAGTCTCACTTGTGAAATTAAAAAATCCCCTCAAAAGTTAAATCTATAATCTAACTCTCAAGAGGATTTCTTATTAACTTATTTATATTTAATCCCTTAAAGTATCTTCTTTCGGGAATGTGATTTCTATCCTAGTTCCTTCTCCTACTCTTGAAGAAATTTCAATATGATGACCTAGTTTATCTAGAGTTTTTTTACATAAATACAAACCTAGACCACTCGATTTTTTTTCGTATCTTCCATTAAAACCTGTAAAACCTTTTTCGAAAATTCGAGGTAAGTCTTCTTCTTTAATACCCATACCGTTATCTTCTATAACCAGTTTATTTTCATAGGTTTCTATTGTAATTTCTCCACCATTGCTAGTGTACTTCACACTATTACCTAGTATTTGTTCAAAGGCGAAGCTCAACCATTTTTTGTCACTAATTACCATTGTTTCATGTGAAACATAATTTAATTTTATCTTTTTGTTAATGAAGATAGTCGCATATTTTTTTACACTATCTTTCACAACTTCATCAAGATTAATTTTCGTTATAACATAATCCGACGATATACTATCTAATCTTATGTACGTTAGAACCATTTCAACATAACGTTCTATTTTAAACAATTCTTGCTGTAAAATTTTTTGATCTACTTCTTCATTATCTAATAAGAAATTCATCGCAGCAATCGGCGTTTTTATCTGATGAACCCACATACTATAGTAATCAACCATGTCTGTATTTTTTTGTCGATTCTCCTGAGTTAGTTTTTCTAACTCTTCATATAATTTCTCTATAATTTTATGATAATAATCAATCCTTATATCCAAACTTTTCGGTAAATCTTCAAGATCATTTAGAATATTTTTCTCTAGGAATTTTAATTTTTTATAACTTTCTCTATAATTAACAAAATCTGAAAAACTAGCTACAATCGCTGCTAAAAAACAAAAACCTCCCGTATATATTAGCGCTTCTAGTGGCAAATTATATAAGTAAAACATAATGAAAAATATAGCAATAAAAACTACAAATAAAATATAAACTTTTGTATTTTTCTTTAAATAACTTTTTAATATTTCCATTAGACGATATATCCTTTACCTTTTTTAGTAGTAATAAATTCATCTATTCCTATACTTTTTAACTTAGAACGCAGTCTGTTTATATTCACCGATAAAGTATTTTCATCGATAAAGTTATCATTTTGCCATAAGGCTGTAATTATTTCTTCTCTTGTTACTATCTTTTCTCTATTTTCTAATAATACTGTAAGAATTTTACTTTCATTTTTTGTTAGTTCAACGAGATTATCTTGATATTTCACCTCATCACGGCTCATATCAAAAATTACATCCTTATAGACTACAAGATTCGAAGATCCACTAAAATTATAAACACGGCGGAGTAGGGCTTCAATTTTTGCTTTTAGAACAACTAACTTAAATGGTTTTTCTATAAAATCATCCGCACCTATATTCATAGCCATGACAATATTCATATCATCATTCGCAGATGAAATAAAAATTATAGGCACTTTCGATAATTTCCTAATCTCCTCACAGAAATAATAACCATCAAAGTAGGGGAGATTAATATCCATTAATACTAGATCCGGTGATTGTTCTACAAATTCTTTAACTACATTTTGAAAATCTACAACTTCGTGCGTAGCGTACTGCCACTTTTGCAAATATCCAGCTATAGAATTTGAAATTATCTCATCATCTTCTACTATCATTATTTTATACATACTTTCACCCCTTAGCTACTATTATTACTAAAATTATATCATAAACATACCTCTTAGGATATATTCTTTTAAAAATTATGTTTTTCTCTTATTTTTCCAAAAAATAAAAAGCAGAGACTGTCTAGGAAGGAGTTTATATGAAATTTTTGCGCTGCCTCGCTTCTATTTCATGCTCCTAAACAACCTCTACTCAAAAAGAGAAAATTGTGGATTAAGATATTTTTTATGTATTAATATTAAAATAAATGGCTGTCAAGGGTTTTTAATAATCTGTCTTAATCCACACATTTTAATAAAATATTAATTATTTTAATTAAATGTTTCTTGTGAAACTTTCTCTCTATTAAATATTTTCTAATGCTAAACGTAAATCTTCAATTAAATCATCCGCGTTTTCTAACCCAATTGATAATCTAATTTGCTCCGGAGTAATTCCAGTATATTGTAATTCCTCTGGACTTAATTGACCATGTGTTGTTGACGCTGGGTGAATTGCTAAACTTTTCGCATCTGCTACATTCGCTAAGTTTGAAAAGATTTCTAAACTATCAATTACTTTACGCGCTGCTTCTTCTCCTCCAACTACATCGAATGAGAAGATCGATCCACTACCTTTAGGTAGATATTTCTTAGCTAATTCATAATATTTGTTTCCTTCTAATCCTGGGTAGTTGATTGAAGCTACTTTAGGATGTTTCACTAAGAAGTCGATTACTTTTTGTGTATTTTCTACGTGACGCTCTACTCGTAAAGATAATGTTTCTAAACCTTGTAATAATAAGAATGCATTAAATGGTGATAATGCTGCTCCTGTATCGCGTAATAACTGTGTTCTCACATTTGTAATGAACGCCGCAGATCCTACATCTCTTGTATAACTTAAGTTGTGGTAACTTGGATCTTCATCAACTAATTGTGGGAATTTTCCACTACCTTCCCAATCGAATTTACCACTATCAACGATAACACCACCGATTGATGTACCGTGTCCTCCAATGAATTTAGTCGCAGAGTGAATAATAATATCTACACCGTGGCTAAATGCGTTAATTAAGTATGGACTAGCAAATGTATTATCTACTACTAATGGAATTTTGTGTTTGTGAGCAATCTCCGCCCATTTTTCTAAGTCAGCAACATTTGCTAATGGATTTCCTAAAGTTTCTACAAATAGAGCTTTAGTTTTATCAGTAATTGCTTGCTCAATTTCTTCAAAGTTATCTGGATCAACAAAAGTTGACTCTACACCATAACGTGGTAGAGTAAGTTTTAATAAATTGTAAGTTCCACCATATACGGTTTTAGAAGATACGATGTGATCTCCAGCATGTGCTAATGTTAAGAATACATATGTAATTGCAGCCATCCCTGAAGCTACAGCTAATGCACCAACTCCACCTTCTAACGCATTAATTCTTTCTTCGAATACTGCAGTAGTAGGGTTAGTAATACGTGTATAAATATTCCCAGCTTTTCTTAATGCAAATGAATCAGCTGCATCTTGAGTATCATCAAAAACGAATGATGTTGTTTGATAGATAGGAACAGCTCTTGCTTTTGTATCTCCAACTGTTTGTCCTGCGTGTAATTGTAATGTTTCAAAACTAAATTTTCTTGTCATAATATTTTGTCCTCTTTTCTACGTTTTGATAAGTTTTATGTTTTAGATAATAAAAAAAAAACCTCTACTACATATTTACATATGTAATAGAGGCGATCATCTTATTTCGCGTTACCACTCTAATTCATACTAACCTTGCAATTAGTACCTTATTCAGTACATGTTTATACTGTGTGCTATATCGTGCAACTTACGTGTTTACCTATTAGATAAACAAAACTCTAAGACCATTTTCAACTAATCTTCACCATGTTACTTCACACCGACCAATAACTCTCTATTTTAGCTACGTATTAATTTACTTATCTTTTCAACGTTTGTGTATTAAATTTAAATTAAACTAATTGTACACCCGTTTTTCATATTTGTCAATAACTTTTTCAAAAAAAATTAAAACGTTTTATTTTTCTTCTATAAGATGTAAAATAAAAAATACTATAGAAATATCTTAATTTATTTATTATTTTACAAATAAAAATCTAGTATAATTATTTATTTTAATTTAAGGAATATTAATTTTTATATTTTATAAAAATTGAAATTATAAAATAAAATAGAAAGAAAAGAAGAAAGATAGAAAAGAAACAAAAAGATAGAGAGAAGAACAATAAAATAACGAGAAAAAAAGGGATAAGTAAAATTAAGTAAAA
>CALIWM010000065.1:0-1635 GCA_938046645.1 uncultured Gemella sp.
ATTATGTACTTACCAATTTTTGATACAAAAGGTAGAAGAACAGTATTATACATTCAAGCTGGAATAACAGTATTATCTATGTTTAGTGCATTTATTTTCCAGGGGAACACTACCTTAGCGAATATTTTCTCAATTGGTCAATTTATATTCTCTATTGTCTTCATGGTTATATACTTTGTTGCTGCTACAGACATTAGAGCTAGAGTTAGAAGTGGTAGATATATCCTTCAAGAAAAGTTAGATTACAATAATCTAACTAGTTATGAGATTGATTCTATTTTGAAGGCTCGTGATAGAAAATTAGTTGTTCCTGTTATTTATAATGGAATGGATAATTATCCGATGGGTGACTATCCTTATCCTGTGAATAATTATCAACCGATCAACAATGAAGAAGTAAATAGAATTGAATATGTTTAAAGAAAAAATTTCATGTGATTTAAATATTATGTTAAATCACATGTTTTTTTGTGTAAGATTTCAATGGTTTTCTATAATTTCTTATAAAAGTATTTAAAGTATTGTTAATTTATGATATCATCATGTTAGATTTTCTGACGTATATTCCTAAGTATGATATTTTTAAAGTATAATAGAAAACGTAATAAAACAAATTTAATGAGGAGTTGACTCTTAATGGATAGATTTTTAGAATTATTGACTAACATTAATGACTTTATGTGGACTTATTTCCTAATAGGGTTGGTAATGGTAACTGGTATTTATTTTACATTTAGTACGAAGTTTATTCAATTTACTTACATCAAAGAAATGTTTAGACTTATTACTGAGAAGCCTAAAGTTGGAGAGGACGGAGAACAAAAAGGGGTTTCTGCTTTCCAAGCATTCACTATTTCGGCTGCGTCAAGAGTAGGTACTGGTACAATTGCAGGGGTTGCTATTGCGATTGCAATGGGTGGACCTGGTTCAGTATTCTGGATGTGGGTAATGGCTCTTTTTGGTGGAGCTTCATCTTTTGCCGAATCAACATTAGCCCAAGTATATAAAGTTCGTGATAGAAAAGGTGTTTATCGTGGGGGACCTGCTTACTATATGGAAAAAGGTCTAGGACAAAAATGGATGGGTGTACTATTCGCTATTGTTATTTCAGTAACTTATGGTATAGCATTTAATTCAGTTCAAACAAACACTATAGCTCAAGCGTTACAAGTTTATAATGTAGATAGTCATATTGCGGGGATTGCTTTATTAATTCTTACAATTTTCGTAATTTTTGGTGGAGTGACAAAAGTTGTTAAAATTACTCAATGGTTAGTACCAGTAATGGCGGTTGCGTATTTATTCATCGTATTAGTTATTATGGTTATTAACATTGACAAGTTACCTGGTGTTCTTGCTCAAATCGTTAAATCAGCATTTGGTCTTGAACAAGTAGGTGGTGGAGTAATAGGTATGGGAACATCAATTCTTTTAGGAATTAAACGTGGTATGTTCACTAATGAAGCTGGTTTAGGATCAACTCCTAACGCAGCGGCTACAGCTGATAGTACTCACCCAGCTAAACAAGGATTTATCCAAACTTTAGGAGTTTACTTCGACACATGTTTAGTATGTACAGCAACAGCATTCTTAATCTTATTATATCCTGGTGTTGAATACGGAGCTGGTAAGTTA
>CALIWM010000066.1:0-7132 GCA_938046645.1 uncultured Gemella sp.
CGAACTTGTGACTGTAATTAAGCTAAAACACAGCAGTCCAGAACTTATAAATTTACAATATTTCAACATTTCTCCTCCTTTCTTATTAATTTCTATTATACCATATTCTATAATAACAATTATATAGAATATCGTTAAAATAAAACTAAATATTACCAACATAGCATTAAAATACTTTTCATTGCTGTATAGGTTTAAATACCATAAAATTGACCTATAAGTGTATCACTTATAGGTCTATATTTTATTAATGTTATTTTAAGCTTCACTTATATTTTCTAACATTATTTGATCATTAGATATACTAACTTCATCATATTCGTAATCATCCGCAAAATCGTACGAATACTCCTTATATAGGAACATTTCATTAGAGTAATCTAAAAACTCCTCCTCTGGAGTAGAGAACTCTACTTCATTATAACTTTCATCAGCGTAATCTGATAAAATTTCATCTTCATAGTCTATTTCAGTATTGAAGTCCTGGGAATATTCATCATCTTGCCCGTACCTGGGATCCGGCGACTCCAAACTAGATAAGTTCATTGTATACATAAAAATCTCCTTAAATATCTTTTTTTATTATCATAATTATACATAATAGTTTAACTTTTTTCAAGCAAAAACTATAGTTTTTTCAAAATATTTTTTCTTACCTCATCAAGTGCTTCTACGCTTGCTCTATAGCGGATTAACTCCCTATCTCCAACGAATAAACACTCTTTTACAGTAACATCTCCTTGAGCATATACAGCTATATAAACTAATCCGACAGGTTTTCCACTTTCATCACTATTTGGTCCAGCTATTCCAGTTGTAGCAATAGCAAAATCACTATTTAGTCTTTTCGCTACTCCTAGGACCATCTCTCGAGCAACCTCTTCGCTAACCACACCAAATTTTTCTAAAGTTTCTTCTTTTACTCCTAATGTCAAAATCTTAGATTTATTTGAATAACATACTACTCCTTCTAGTAATGAATTTGAAATTCCACTTTTTTCTACTAGCATTTCTGCTATTTTTCCACCAGTAAGAGATTCCGCAATAGAAATTGTGTAATTATTCTCAATAAGAAGATTAGCTACCGCACTATTTAATTCAGTTTGTGAACTAGAGACATCTTCATCTCCAACTAAATAAATATATTCTCCTACCCCTTCTCTACTCTCTATTTCTTCTAGTTGACGATTTATCATGTCCTCACATTCATTTTTATCTTTAGCACTTGCAGTTATTCTTAATAGTACCTCACCAGTTTTTGCATATAATGCTAGAGTAGGATTAGTCTGACTATCCATTATATCTTTTATTTTTGTTTCTAAAAGTGATTCGCCAATACCATAGAATCTTACGTATTTTGAAAGAAATTGTTTCTTACTGTATTTTTCTAAGTAAGGTTTAACACTTTTCTCAAACATATCACGCATTTCTCTTGGAGGCCCAGGCATTAAGATAATACGTTTATTATTTTCTTCAATTATTATCCCTGGAGCTGTACCACAGAAGTTTTCTAACACTATAGCTCCTTCAGGAATCATAGCTTGTTTTTTATTATTTTCTGTAATTACATTTCTACCAGATCTTGTCAATCTCTCAAGAATTTTCACCCATGAATATTCATGAAAATAAAAATCCCTTCCAAAAAATTCTGCTGCACATTCTTTAGTTATATCATCATCAGTAGGTCCCAAGCCACCAGTAATTATAACCGTATCATTTTCTGAAAATGCAATATCTAAAGTTTTAAGTAACCTTTCTCGATTATCCCCTACTGTAGTTTGCCTAAAGACTGCTAAGCCAAGTGCCGCTAGTTCTTTTGATAAATATGTAGTATTAGTATTTACTATATCACCTAATAATAATTCTGTTCCGACAGAAACTATCTCAACTCTCATAAATAAACCTCGCAAATTTACTAATTTTCTTCTCTTAATTCTATTCTACATCATAACAGCCTAAAAATAAATAATCTAGACCTAAAGTACTTTCATTTTTAAAAAAGAAAAGTTCAACGAATTTATTCATTGAACTTTTCTTATTACCCTATTCTCTATTTGTATATTTTTGATGCAATTCTAATTGATCTCCCATAAGTTCATCAATTGTTACCAATTCAAATCCTTGTTCTGTTAAGTATTGAAGTACTGTAGGTAATGCATCAATTGATGTTTGATGTACATCATGCATTAATATTATTGAACCTGGTTGAGTTTTTCGAACTTCCTTCATTATTGAAGCAGTATTTCGATTCTTCCAATCAAGTGTGTCTATATCCCATAATATAAACGACTGATCAACAGCTGCTTGAATAGTGGAATTGATTCCACCGTATGGTGGTCTCATTATATGTACATCTTGACCACTTGCCTTTTTCAAAGCTTCAGTAGTATCGTTTATCTGACTTTTAGCTTGTTCTAAACTAATCTTAGTTAATAATGGATGACTCCATGAATGGTTTCCAATTTGATGACCTTCTGCAACAACTTGCTTAATAATATTCTCATTGCCAGCGACAGCCTGTCCTACCATGAAGAATGTAGCTTTTGCATTATATTTTTTTAATAATTCTAAAGCAACTGGTGTGGTATTAGGATTTGGACCATCGTCAAATGTTAAAGCTACAGCTTTTCTACTTCTTTTCTTAATATATTCATTATATTTTTCTAAATCCTCACCCTTAAGATACGTCTCATCAATATATTTAAATAAATCATTAACCGGTATTTCTACTGAATTAATATCTCCGACTTTAGGATCAATATTTATGTTAAATTTAGATTCACCATAAGTGAATTTCCAGTCAGCCATATCTTGATCTCGAAGATTTATAATATTCTGATTAATAACTTCTTCAGATAACCCTTTTACCGCTAGTTGTTGTTTTATTTTAGATAAAAATTTCTGTTTTGCAATATCTGGTGAACTAAATAAACTAGATAATGTAAATTCTTTATTATCTTTATCTAAATATATACTTGAAACTATTGATTCACTAGCAGATTCAACTTTTCTTGATTCTACTTTGTGCGAGATTTTCTTTACATTTACTTCATTTACATTAGTAAAATTCGATTCTTTTTCTTCAACTCCGTAAAATACTACTTCTCTAATATCCTTATTGAAGTTTAAACTCCCTTCTACTAATCCTTGTGTAACATCATTTAAACGTTCATTAATTTTATTAGCTTGTTCTGTGTTAAAGTTTGGTATATAAACTTTAACATACTTATCTCCTAACCATCCAGCTTTGACACTACTGTTTTTAGCTAACTCAGATTTATCTCCATCTTCAACTAATTTTTTCACCTCAGATTGAAAATTATATTCTTGCCATTTTTGTAATGCTTTATCTCCAAAAAATAATAAAAACGTACATACTATCATACATAACACGGCTAATATAATACCTAATCTCTTCATTATTTATTCCCTCCTTAATATTTTTTCTTCAATTTATCTTTGAGTCAATCCCATCCATTAATTATTATACATTAAACAACTAAATTACTCCAGTAAAATTTAAACAAAAGTATACAATCATTTTTTTATAGAAAAAAAGATATTAACAATAACGCTAATACCTTTTCTATATCTATTTATTCTGCATTCTACGACCTTTTTTGTCAAAGAATTTCTTATCTGTACCACGACGTTCATTACGATTTTTCTTATCTTTATTGTCAGAACGACGACGTCTGTCATTTCCTCTATTTGAACGTCTTCCTTTATCTTGTCTTCGTGGAAGAGGTTTTTCAAATGATAATTCTACATCAACTTCTTTTTTATCATTAATTAATTTACTTAATAATATAGTAATAACTTTCTCTGCATTAGTTTCAGCTAGCAGCTTGTTTGCTAAACTATTAAACTCTACATGATTTTTATCCATTTCTGAAATAACTTCTTCAAATAATCTATTGTTACGTGACTTTTTCACTTCCTCTTGTGAATATGGACGTAGCATTTTCATTCTCTCTCCACGAGAATTTTCAATATCTTTTAAGTATGGCATTTCTACTGGGTTTAAGAATGTTATCGCAACTCCCGATTTACCTGCTCTACCTGTTCTACCAATTCTATGAGTATAGCTTTCTACATCTTGAGGAATATCAAAATTATAGACATGGGTTACATCACTAATATCAATACCTCTCGCTGCCACATCCGTAGCAACAAGAATTTGTAATGAGTTATTTTTAAATTTACGTAAAATTTCTAAACGTTTAGATTGAGTAATGTCTCCGTGTAGCCCTTCTGCTAAATATCCTTTAGCAATTAAAGCGCTTGCTAATTCATCAACACGACGTTTAGTTCTTCCAAATACAATAGCTAAGTTTGGATTTTGAACATCTAAAAATCCAACTAGCGTTTCTAATTTTTCATTTTCTCTAGCAATTGTAGCGTACTCTGTAATGTCTGGTTTAAGATCTTCATCACTCATAGTTTTAATAAGTTTATAGTCTTTCATAAATTCTTTAGAGAGTTCCATTATTGTTTTCGGCATAGTTGCTGAGAATAATAGTGTTTGATGTCTTGAAGTTATCTTCGATAAAATAAATCTAACATCTTCGATGAATCCCATATTTAGCATTTCGTCTGCTTCATCTAATACTAAATGTGTTAATGTTTCTAATTTTATCGTTCTTCTATTAATATGGTCGATTACTCGTCCTGGCGTTCCTACTATAATTTGTGGGCGTTTTTTCAAATCTTGAATTTGTCTTTCAATACTTGTTCCACCAAATACGATGCTGACTTTTAATCCTTTCGCTCTTGACATAAGTCGAAGTTGTTCTCCTACTTGTTGAGCTAGTTCTCTTGTTGGGGCAAGAATTAATGATTGTAATTGATCATTTCGCCTTACTGTATCTACTAACGGTATTCCAAAAGCACCTGTTTTTCCTGATCCTGTTTGTGCTTGTGCTAATATGTCAACTCCAGATAATACATATGGAATTGTTTCTGTTTGAATACCAGTTGGAGATATGAAATTCATATTGGTTAGTGATTGAACTGTTTCCTGACTAACCCCTAATTCTTCAAATGTTGTCATTTGTTTCTCCTTAATTTATTCAATTTTATATACTGTCTTATTTATATAACCTGTTAATTATAGCATGAAAATTGAAAATAATAAAGAAATAAGGGTAAATTACATTGAAAATCATATTACTTCACTTCAATTTATACATCCATTTCATATATCTAAAATAAAATAATAGCATAGTAGATATTTAACTACTATGCTATCACCCTTTGATATATTAACAAATAATTTTCATTTCATATGGTTTTTACATATTATTATTTGTGATTTCATCAATTTTCTTAGCTATATTTTTTATACTTTGTCCCGATTTACTTAGATTATTAGTGTATATTAACAACATATAATCCTTATCACCAAAAACTATTGCCGTATCGTGATAGTTTGTATCTATCGCACCATACTTACTTGCTACTTTTTTATTTGGTATACCGTCTTTAATCCATTCTCCATCTTCAGAATCCTCAAGGTATTTTAATAATTCAGGATATTTATCTCGTTCTTTATATAACTTCGTCCAAACCAACTCCATCATAGCTGGAGTAATTTTATTTTTTTGAGCTTCTTCTAGAGGTAATTTTACACCAAGCCCAGCTAGATATTTTACTACCACATCAGCTGCTGTTGCGCTATTACCCATCAACATATTTGTAGCAGTATTATCAGAATATTGAATCATATTTTGCAGTACATAGTCTAATTTATAACTATCTTGCTTTTGACTATTAGTTATTTGACCATTACCATCTTCAAAGAATTTTTCATTATAAGCTATATCAGCATCTTTGGAAATCTCACCGTTTCTAATGCGATCATATATCTTCATAGCATATATTACTTTTATCGTACTAGCTGCTGTAAAGTAATGCTTATCCTCCTGAGCAAAACGATATCCTGTAGAAAAGTTTTTATAAACAATACCTATTTCATTATCCCCTTTATACTGTTCTATTAGATTCTCCATAGCTTCATTCAACTCTATTTCACTAAGCTTTTTATTCTCAATCACTGGTTCTTCTTGTTTATTTTCTTCTTTCTTAGCTTCTTGTTGAGCAATTTCCTGCTGTTTAATTGCATCTTTTTTAGCCTTAATATGTGCACCTGCTAAAAATACACCGTAAATAATTAAAACCACTGCTGTTGATTCAATTATAAATTTTAAAATTCGCTTCCAAGTTCTCTTCACTACTTTACTCACATCCTTTATCTATAATATTCTTATACTAGTTTACTACATAACAACTGTTTTAACAATAATTTCACGAAAATGTTCTTAAAAATAAAATTTACATTTCTATTTAAAATTAAAAACTTTAAAGTCCTAGCACTATCTGCGTTTTTGTTAAAGACCTAATTCAATTTTTAAAAGAGTAATCCAAAGTTTGTTGAATTACTCTTCTATAACTTTACACATTGGTTTTCAAATAAAAATCTTGCTCAGATATTTTTGAAAATCCCATATTTTCGTACATATATTTTGGAGTATCATTGGCATCAACTACCAAAATAACATTGTCTTTTCTTTCATTGTTTATTGCAAAGTTAATAATGTGCTTAGCAATCCCACGATTTCTATATTCTGGTGCTACATATAGATTATCGATTTCAAAGAAATTATTTTTCACAATAATATTAGCAGATCCAACAATCTTTTCGCCATCTTTAGCTACAAGCTGTTTAATACTTTCAGATCTAATATTTTCATAAAGTAAAGTCTGATTATGCTCAGCCCACTCTTCATTACTAGCTTCTATATCTATTTTATATTGAAATTTTAAATATCTATTTAAATCAATTTTTTGTAAGTATTCAACTGCAAAATCACTCGGCTCTTGTTCTACAAAATTTCTAGTGTTTAAGTAATATAAATTCAGGTTAATTTCACTAAAACTTTCCTTTTTTAAATATCTCTTTAGTTTTCTAGATAATGTAACATTTTCCATTGCTGCTAAATGAATAAAATTGACACCCTTATCTCTAAAGAAGTTTCTACAAGCGGAAATATAATATTCAAGCTCATCTACAGTAGTAGGTTCTTTTTTCATTAATAGATAATTTCCACTAAAATATAATTTTGATTTTAAT
>CALIWM010000067.1:0-7125 GCA_938046645.1 uncultured Gemella sp.
CAGTCATTATAACTACTACGCTATCCTAAGTCTAACTTTTTGGGGTCAGATCATAGCTATATCTGCCTTTTTTTATTTCTCATAAATATCTTCTTTTAGAATAGAACTTTGTTTTACCTTTATATTTCCTTCTTCTATTACTACAATATTTAGTTTTCCTCCGTAAACACAACCTCCATCTATATTTATTCTATTACTTTTTTCTTCGTAATATGGCTCTTCTTTTACAGGGCTATGTCCGTGAAATACCTTTTTATTATATTTTTCATTACTACTTAAAAATGGTTCTCTTATCCAAATCATATCTCTATGTGTTTGATTCCAAAAATTCTTCGTGAAATCTACACCGGCATGAACAAAATAATAATCTGAACTTTCGTACCTTGTTGGAAGATTCTTTATCCATTTTCTCAAATTCTTATGTTCATCAGCAAATTTTTTAAAATAAATACCTCTAGCTTCTACGGTAGCTTCCGGATAGAATGATTGTAATGTTGTTAATCCACTATTCCTAAAATAATGATCTTGTCTTACAGAAATATTATTACTATATCTCGCCTCTTTTATTGCTAGATTAAACATATCTTCATGATTTCCTAATAACACCACATGCTGTGAATTTTCTTGTTGAAGGTTATAGAAAAACTCCCAAACCAACTTTGTATTCTTCCCCCTATCACACATATCACCTAAACAAATAAGTTTATCATTCTTTCTATTAAAATTTATTTCATCTAATAGTTTCTTCATCGTATAAAAGCTACCATGAATATCTGAAATTACTATTATTCTCATAAAAACACCTACTTTATTTATCTCTTATTTCTATAATAATGCAAAATTACAACATTGTAAATAGCAATCTTTCAACTATACTAATCTCTCTTTCTAATATTCTAATATTAATTATTATTTCTTTCGGTTATCATTTTTAATCAAGCTTTTCACATGATATAATGTTAGTAAATTATCCAGAAAGGAGTAGCATATGGAAAATAATTTACTTTGTTTTAAAAGCACATCTAAGCTTACTGCCCTCTCTTTACCAAAAATTTATAAAGAGGGATTTTTCGCGGATGATGGTATTTGGACAAAATTAACAATCATAAAAGGTAAAATGAAATTTGCTTTTCTTAATTTAGAAAATGAAATTATTAGACAATATTCACTCAATTCAAAAAGTGAGGTTGAACTTATTAAACCTCTTAGTATTTTCAAAATCACACCTAACTCTACGGATTTACAATTAAAATTAGACTTTTATTGTTCGCGTGAAGACTATTTCTATAATAAATATAATTTTAATTCCCCTCATCTAGAGGTTGTTAAAGCAACGAAATTCATAGATCCATGTAAAACATTAGATCTTGGTGCTGGTAAAGGGCGAAATTCTCTATATCTTTCATCATTAAACTTTAATGTTACAGCAATAGATTACAACGCTGAGTTTCTATACGAATTAACAGATATCTCTATTAGAGAACAACTAGATATAAATGTAATTGACCATGACATTGCAAAAGCTAATATTAAAGGAAGTTATGATTTTATTTTCTCCACTGATGTTTTCATGTATTTGAATCCAACAAGAATTCAAAGTATTATTACTAACATAAAACAACAAACACACCTTAACGGTTACAACTTAATTGTCAGTGCATTAAATGCGACAAATCACGGTCTCCCTCTAATGCCACTTCCTTTCACATTTATTGAAGGAGAACTTAAGGAATATTATGAAGATTGGAAAATCATCAGTTATTCTGAGAATATTACAGCTTCTCCTTATCCATATGCTATGATACTTGCTCAAAAAGTGTCAGAATAAACCTAAACCCCACAAGATTTTTTATGTTCTTGTGGGGATTTCTTCTATTCAATATTTTCTCTAATATCTTTTTGGTACCATACTACATCATACCAACGATTAAATTTATAACCTACTTTTTCAAAGTGAGCTACTTTTCTAAATCCTCTTTTTTCATGGAAAGAAATACTTCCTTCGTCTGGATAGGCAATACAAGATGTCAATCTACATATTCCTCTATCATAAAGTTGTTTTTCAAGTTCGGAATACAACTTTTCTCCAACACCTTTACCACGTGCTTTTTCATCTAGATAGATTGTAATCTCAGCCGTCCATTTGTATGCATCTTTTTGGTAAAACTCACTAGCATAAGCATATCCTAGTATGTCCTTCCCTTCTGTTGCTACTAAAAATGGATAGCTTTGAATAGATTCCGAAATTTTCTCTTCAAATTCATGTACACTCGGTACTGTATAATCAAAGGTAATGGCTGTATGCTCTACATATGGTCTATAAATATTTACCAACTTCTCAGCATCTTCTAGTTCAACCGTTCTTACATTTATCATGATTTTCTCCTTAAATATTTCCTTTTACAAACTCAATAATTGCTTTAGTAGCATCTTCTTGTTGAGCCCTCTAAAACTTTTCCTACTCTATTTTCTCCTTGTATCTAATATAATATTAGTACATATCACATTTTACCCTATTAAAGATTATCTTTCTTGATTTTATCTAATAAAGCCGTACATCCCTTAGTTACATCATTAAATGTTGTTTTGAAGTCTCCTGTATACCACGGATCATCGATAATTCTATCTTCTCCTGCGTATTCTAATAATTTTTTGACCTCACCAGTTTTTCTTCCTGCGATAAATTTCTTAATGTTTTCTATATTGCTATCATCCATTCCTACGATATAATCTGCATCTAAGTCATTATCATTAAGGATACGAGAATACATTCCCTCTACCCCAATTCCAACTTTCGCAAGTTCTTTTTTAGTTCCACTGTGTACTGGATTACCGTGTTCCCAACTACTTGTTGCTGCTGAATCTATTTGAATTTTTTCACTTAATCCTTCTTTTTCTACCATATCTCTAAATATTGCTTCTGCCATAGGTGAACGACAAATATTTCCTAAACACACGAATAACACTTTTACCATTTTCTCATTTCCTCATTAATATTTATTTTCTATTTTATTATAACATAAATAGTTAAAATCGACATAATATAGACATAAGCACTACATTCACCTATTGTTTTATTTTTATGTTTTACATGATATAATGAAATTAAACTTAACCGCTAGTAAGGAGATTAGTATGACAAAAAACTTAGTATGCTATAAACGATTACCAAATTGGACAGCCGAAACACTTCCTAAACCTTTTAGACAAAAACATAATACTAGAAAAGATGTCTGGGCAAAATTAACTATTCTTAAAGGACAACTACAATTCACAGAATTAACTGAAGATAATGAAGTAATAGCTGAACATATTTTCACTTCTGAGAGTAATATTCCATTCGTGGAACCACAAGCATGGCACCGTGTTGCACCTTTATCTGATGATTTAGAATGTTTCTTAGAATTTTATTGCGAACCAAAAAATTATTTCAAGAACAAATACGATATTAACCCTGCTCATTCTGAAGTAGTAGAAGCCCTGGAGACTATTAAACCTTGTAAAACATTGGACTTAGGATCTGGACAAGGACGCAACTCTTTATTTCTTTCTAAACTTGGTTTTGAAGTGACTGCCGTAGACAACAATATTCCTGCTCTAGAATTTTTAATGGAGACATCTAAAATTGAAAATTTAGATATTAAAATAGGAAGCTATGATATAAATACAGCAGCTCTTAGAAATACATATGACTTTATTCTTTCAACAGTAGTCTTAATGTTTATCGAAGAAGAATCTATTCCTAAAGTTATTAAAAATATGCAAGACCAAACTAATATCGGCGGATATAATCTAATAGTAGCCGCAATGTCTACTGATGATGCGCCTTGCCCTCTACCTTTCCCTTTTACTTTTAAAGAAAATGAACTTAAAGAATATTATAGAGACTGGGAATTTATTAAATATAATGAAGATTTTGGACAACTTCATAAAACTGATGCTAATGGGAATAGGTTTAAACTACGTTTTGCTACTATGCTAGCAAAAAAAATTAAATAAATTTTTTCTGTAAGCTACTTTTTTGACACCGTTATCAACACATGTTATAATTTTAACTAATCATTAAAACATTTGGGGTGCTTTTTGCTGAGAATATACCCATAGAACCTGATGTTGTTAGTACAGCCGGAGGAAAATGTTTATTTTTTATCAAGTCTATTTTAAAGTATATATATAATTTAAAAGTACCTCTTGTTGTTTTAATGAATACAAATAACAGGAGGTTTTTCTTATGAAAAAATGGTCTACAAAGGACATTATTATTTTAGCTTTAATAGGTTTCTTATTCGGAGGGATATTCCTTGCCGCTGGTTGGGTTTATGCTGTTTTAGAAACAGCGCTTACTCCATTAGGATATGAACCTTTCGCAAATTCAATTTTATTTGGGTTATGGGTTATGGCCGCACCCGTTGCTGCAGTATTAATCAAAAAACCTGGTAGTGCTACGCTAGGAGAAGTTTTAGGGGCATTGGCAGAAATGTTATATGGTTCATTCTTTGGAGCTGCTGTTCTAGTTTCAGGTTTGGTCCAAGGATTAGGATCTGAGGTTGGATTTTTAGTTACTAAATACAAACGTTATGATTCAAAATCACTATTTCTTTCTGCAATAGGTATTACTGTCTTCAGCTTTGTATATGAATATTTCAAACTTGGTTATGAGGCATATTCTACAGGTATGATTATAGCGTTGTTTGCTGTTCGTTTTATTTCTGTAGTAGTTTTCGGAGTTATCTGCGTTAAATTAATCTTGAATATCGTAAATAAAGTACAAAATAGTGGTAACAAATAATGAATATCATAGAAATCGATAATTTTTCTTTGAAAATTAAAGATAAAGTCTTATTTGATAACGTTAGTTTAAAAATAAAAGAACATAGTTGGTTAGTTTTAACCGGAAATATTGGTAGTGGTAAGTCTACCCTACTTCGTACTATTTGTAAATTAAATAAAGAACATTACGGGGGAGTAATTACTTACAAAGGGGAAAATATTGTTGATATTCCTATGCAAGAACACGTTAAAAATATCGGGTATGTTATGCAGCATGCTATTAATCAATTTGTCATGCCTACTTTGGAAGAAGAAATAATATTTGCATTAGAAAATTTATGTCTAGACTCAAAGATTATTAACGAAAAACTAGACTATGCCTTATCAATTACAAATACTCATGAAATTTCTACTAAACATATTCATACATTGTCTGGAGGAGAACGCCAGCGAGCTGCTTTTGCAGTAGCATTAGCTATGGGAAGTGAAGTATTAATTTTAGATGAGCCTTTTGCTAATGTCGATAAGAAGACTCGTAATTCTCTATTAACTCTTCTGAAAGACTTAAATAGCCATGGTGTGACTATAATCGTATGCGACCATGAGCATCATCTATACTTGAGCTATGCAGACACCTTTACTTATCTTTCTGATGGGAATTTAGAATTAGTAACAGATCCAACTTCTAAAAATCCTAACGTGAAATTATGTAACAACACTCAATTTGAGCAAATCTTAAGATTAGAAAATATTTCTATTCAGCAAGGAAAAAAAGAATTATTAAATGTCGATGATTTTCATATATTTAAAGGTATTACGACTTTAACGGGAGATAATGGAACAGGAAAAACAACATTATTACATGCTATTTCACAATTAAAAAAATACGATGGAAAGATATACTTTAATGAAGAAAAGGTAAAAAAATCAAGAAAGTTATATAAAAAAATAAGTACTTGTTTACAAGACGCCTTTCAGCAATTTATTAGTTTAATGCCACGAGAGGAAATATCTATGCAAAAAGATATTTGGGATCACGCTAACATGTGGCAAGAAAGACTTTTAAAAGAGTTTGATTTAGAAAAAGAACTCGATAAAAGTTTATATTATTATAGCGGTGGTCAAAGAAAACTTATTCAACTTATGTGTTTATTAAGCCAAAAAACTGAGCTATTGCTTCTTGATGAACCCTTTACTCATCTTGATGAAAGAGCATGCTCATTTATAATGGAGTGGATTGAAGAAAATAAAAGACTTGCTGGACAATCATTTATTATTGTCAGTCATAGATTAGAGCCACTAAATAATAGGAGCGATTATCATATTGAAATTACAAATAATACGCTACATTATATAAAGGAGGATTGTTATGAAAAAGAAAATAATTAGTCCTACTCTTACTCTTATTATAATGTTACTAACTATCTGGATTTCTTTTAGTAAACTACTATTACCAAATATTATTATAATCGCTACAACAATATTTTTACTCTTTTTATCTAAATATTGGAATAAACTACTAATTTTTATTTTTCTACCTCTCCTACCCGCTATAGGTTCTGCTTGGGCTATCATTGTTCATAGTTCTAATTATAAATATGCTCTTTTAATTTTCACTAGGACATATAGCTTCGCAGCCTTAGGGTTAATCTTGGCAACATATATTTCACTTGTAGAATTACTAAAATATTTCGAACAACATGGACTCTCTTCTAATATCGTATACGGACTTTTAGTAGTAATTCAAGCATTGCCAAGAATACAATATGAAACTCAAATGATTACAAAATCTAGTCGTCTTCGTGGTATATTTTTACCTTTTTGGTCACCTTATTACTATGCTAAAGCCATATTTATCGCGTTAACTTGGCAACCTCAAATATCCGAGGCAATGACAATCCATGCTTATGAAGACTTCAAAGCTCGAACACATTATAATAAATACACTATCGATAAAATCAAAAGTTTCTTTATTATAATGCTTTTCTCAATACTATTAATACTTTTATTAATCATAAATAAATAAAAAAGATGCCATCATGGATAAAACCCATGATGGCATTACTATGTTCAAAAAATAAAAAAACTGGCGGGAATGTGTGGGAATCGAACCCACCCAAGAGGCTCTTAACCCCTCATACTAGTTTTGAAGACTAGAGAGCACACCAGAACTCATCCACTCCCATGTATGCTTATATTATACAATAATTATAATAAAAAATCAAGACGCTATGTTAACGCATCCAGAGCACTTTTCTTTCCTGTTATAATTTAACTTTTATCTAACATTCCAAAAGAAACAATCAAATTATCAACCACTTGCTTCCTATTTTTTACCACTTAGCTAAAAGCTGT
>CALIWM010000068.1:0-3918 GCA_938046645.1 uncultured Gemella sp.
TCAACCGTATCGTGTACGATATTACATCTAAACCACCTGCTACAATTGAGTGGGAGTAAGATTGTGAATAATAGCATTAATTAAATTCTATATTTACTTTTGATTTTTAGTTTTATATTTAACTAAACATAAATTAATCTAATAAAAGAAAAGCCAACAGAAAAATTTTTCTGTTGGCTTTTTCTATCTGTTATTAATTAGATATGTAGCTCACTTATTATGTTATATAAGTGATGAATATTCATACATCCCTAAAAGTAGTATAATTTAATAATAGATTTGTTTAGTATAAAATGCGTGAAGTTATCATTATTTTAGTTTTTATTAAAGCCTTTATTTGAATTAACTAAATAGGGGGAAATAGGTTTATAGAAGGTTTTATAAAGTGAGATTAAAGGTGTTTATTAGGGAGGTAGAGGAAAATATGAAACTTATAGATAAGGCTATATATGATACGAATGAAGTAATCTGTATAAATATAAAATGTTTTCATGCTTCTGATCGCGGTTTTTTAAGTCAAAATGTATTAAGTCAACTTAGAAATTTTACTGAATATATTGCTATGAAGGCTCATTATAAAGATGAGAATATTGATCCTAATAATCAAGATTTAAGAGAGTGTGCATTAAGGCAAATGCGAGGGAATGGGAAGCTTGTTTTTTTATCTAAGTTTCATAAAATGTTACAGAAATCTACATCGCACTATACTCTTGATAAAGATAATTCAGAACGGTTAATGTTAAAATATTATGAGTTTTTACTGAAAATAAAGATATATTTATCTGAAGAGTTTTCGATTACAGTTTTAGAAAATATTCAAGATTTTCCGATTTATCTTGATACAGAACTCATAAAATACTACTCAAAGATAGCGGAGAAAATTGATAGACCAACACCAGATAGAGAAAAGCTTTTATATGATGATCGTTATTATATACAAAAAATTAAGCCTTTTTTTATAAAGGAGAATATTTATTATGAGGTTACATTTACAATAGCTAAAGGTAATGTAAGTAAGTTTGACCGTGTAATTGCATTTACAAAAAAAGAGCTCATAGATAATTATGCTGTAAAGTTTTCTGTTTATAGAGATACAATTGAAATTCTAGATCGAAATATAGATATATTAGTTATAGATGAATATGAAGTTTCTATTAGACCTTGTGAATTAGAAAATTTTGCAAAAATTTTAGGACTTATGGAAAAATATAGCATATCTTCAAAAGAATATAAAAGATTAATGGCTTTTATAATGCAGACAGGGCTTTCTTTAACTGAATTAGTTAGTAGTGATGAATCATATTACAGAAACATTAGAAATAAGGTGTTAAGAGATGTACAAACTATAAAATTTTATAAAGTTTTAGATCGATGTCGCGATATAATAGTTAATCGACATGCTGGGGAAAATGTTTTAAGATATTTATTATATAAAATGAATAATAAAGTAATTAAGCAACAATATTCTCGGTCATCATGTTATAAATTGTCAGAATTATACCTCTCTTTTGGGTGTATTCCTTTTGATGATATGCCATACTGTACTTCTCTAATACAACACAATCCAAAGATATATGATTTATTAGGATCAATTTCTACTAATAATCGAGAACATGAGTTATTTGCTCGGTTTATTAAAAATAATATTGAAGTTGAAAATATGATATTTACTCCAGTTGATGATATTACTATATTTGAGAATATTGATGAATTAATTGAAAAACATAACTCAACATTATATCGAACACATGATAACCGTAGATTAGAAAAGTATAAAAAGTATATTTATATGAAAGGTTATGTGGATGATTGTGTAGCGATTATTGAGAAATTAAAAGAGCTTTCTTTAAATGGTGTTACTAGTTACTCAGCATCTATTGACTCTTGGTTAAGACAAGAATCTTATGTAATTGATGATGAGAATAAGTATAGTGCGATTAAAGCAATGTTTTCAACGTCTCATGTGGCGTTGATTTATGGTGCAGCGGGAACAGGTAAATCTACATTAATTAACCATATTTCTAACTTTTGGTCAGGTCAGAATAAGTTATTTTTAGCAAATACGCATCCTGCAGTTGATAATTTAAAAAGAAGAGTATCTGCTAATAATAGTACTTTTAGTACTATTGCTAAGTTTTTAAGTTGTGATGATTATGATTATGATATTGTAGTTATTGATGAATGTAGTACAGTTAGTAACGTTGATATGAGGAGAATATTAGATAAGGCAAATTTTAAATTGTTAGTTTTAGTAGGAGATATTTATCAAATAGAATCAATCTATTTTGGCAATTGGTTTTCTCTTGCTAATAAATTTATTTCTGAAACATCACGTTTTGAATTAACCAACCCATTCCGTACAAGCAATCATGAATTACTTGCTTTGTGGGGACGGGTTCGTGAATGTACAGATGATATATTAGAATATCTTGCTAAATACAACTTCCATTCAAGATTAGATGAATCAATATTTAAGTATGAAGATGATGATGAAATTATATTATGTTTAAATTATGATGGCTTATATGGAATAAATAATATTAATAGAATATTACAAAATAATAATCCTAATAGTCCGATTATTTGGGGGATAAATACTTATAAAGTAGGAGATCCTGTTTTATTTAATGAATCTAATATATTTTCGCCGTTAATTCATAATAACTCCAAAGGAAAGATTGTTGGAATTCAAGTAGAAGAACGTGAAATAATTTTTTCTATTGAACTTGAACAGTTTATAAATGAGATAGAAGCAGATAATTATAATTTTTTACTTAGGGAGTCAGAAGACGGTAAATCTATAATAACTTTTAGTGTTAGTAAATATGCAAGTACGGATGAAGATGATGATTCAAATATAGTGCCATTTCAAGTTTCGTATGCTGTATCTATTCATAAATCTCAAGGATTAGAATACAATTCCGTAAAAATAGTAATTACCAATGAAGTGGGTGAACAAATTACACATAATATATTTTATACAGCAATTACAAGAGCAAGAGAAAAGTTAAAAATATATTGGAGTCCAGAGACTGAAAATAGTGTTCTTAGTAGCTTTGGGTCTAGAAAACAATCCAAAGATGCATATTTATTGGAAAGTTTTTTTTAAAAATAGAAGAATTGCTTATATTAACTTAGTTATTTAATCATAATGGTTAATCTCAGAATAGTACTAGTATTACTAAAGAGAGGAGATATAGTTAGATGTTTGTATTATTGATGGTAAACTGTATTTAGATCAAGTAAAAGAGTTAATTCAAGAGTATACTTAGTGGCTAGGTTGCGTTTTATCCTTTCAGAATTTAGATAAAGAATTAGCGGATATTGCTGAGAAATATACGGTTTATAATGGTGAGTTATTCGTGGCTATCGATGATAACAATGTTGTGCACGGCATAGTGGCTTATTATTAACGCAGCGATATCCGTTGTGAAATGAAACGTCTTTATGTACGTACTGCAGGGCGTGGACATGCTCTTGGTGATTATCTGATTGAAAGTATCATGGACCACGCTAAGGCCTCAGGTTACAAGAAAATGGTGCTCGAAATAATCGAACCGCTGCAGGCAGCCATACATTTGTACAAGAAGCATTGTTTTGTTAAATGTGAGCCGTACTATTATAATCCTATGGATGATGTTATCTATTGGAACAAGGAACTCGTTTAATAGAGCTTATTTAGTTTAATAGAGATTATTTCGTCTTATAGTATATTATTAAATGTGTAATGAGGATCCATGAAAACAACAAAATCTTTTGGCGAATATTCCAAATATTCTCTCCATGATGCGCGGATACAGAAAATAGAATACGTAGACGATAATTTGATCCTTACCTTTGATTACATTTTCTCTTATGAGAACGGTGTTGAACAAACTCATAAGGCTCAGGTCGTGTTTGAGACGTGCGATATAGATT
>CALIWM010000069.1:0-2420 GCA_938046645.1 uncultured Gemella sp.
TTCTTCACGCCACTGTTTAGCTCTCTTGTTAAATAAGGCAACATTGAGCATATCTGCTTCACTTGCATATTTATAGGATAACTGTTCGTTGGTAAGATCCTTTAAGAGATATTCTTTGATTGCATCTGTATGGATTTTATAGTTAATCTTAGAAATTTCTCTATTCAAATTCCAACCTAATGATAGCTTAGAATTTTCATCTAACTTAAGCCTTTTGTAATCTTGGATTAAATAGAGCTTAAACTCTGCTGAAATCCATGAAGCAAATTCCATTGCTATATCAGGATGAGCGAACGTTCCTCCGCCTCTCCCAGATTTAGAAACAATACCGATCGCATTTGTATTTTCAATCCATCTTAGAGGTGATAATGTAAATGCATTTGTTCCTGCTTCCTTTCTAAAGGAGTCGAATTCGACCCCTTTAAAATTAGGATTGTGAATAGTCTCCCAGAGACCAAGGAATTCAATTGTATCTCTTACTCTTAGCCAGTTTTTAACAACATCTTTAGGTTCATGCACATTTTTGTATCTTGCAATATCCGTTAGACTTATATAGTCGTTTTGAAAGTCTTCAGTATAAATTTGAATAGCAAATCCTTTTGCTTCAATCGTCTCTTTTTTCACCTTAGACATATGAGTTCCTCCTTTATGCTGATGTACTGTTTACAACATTTATTTTCATAATAACTGCTCTAAACAGCACACCAACGATTCATTTTTTTGATTTTAAACTTTGGTAGAAGCTCTAAAACCCTTGTATTTACTTGACTATTTGCCTGTGTCATTATTATGACACGAAACCCCATAAAGAAGTCAAGGACAATATCGTTTTCAGAAGTTACCGCTCTAATAAAAAATGCTAATAAACTTTCTGGTTTAGAGTATGAAAAGTCAAAACCTAATTCTTTCAAATGAGTTTTAGCATCCTCATTTGTGCCCACTCCAAAAATTTTTGATAGATAGCGTTCATCAATAAATTTTTCTGGGGCAACATTGCCTGCTTCTGCTTTTTGATATCGAATAGAAAACTTATCTGATTTAATAACAAAGTCTCCCCCTTTTGAAACTTCGTTATCAAGATAGTCTTGTCCCCATTTAAACTTACCAGTCAACCGAATGGCATTTTTATTTTTACCATTTTCAATTATTAAATCGTCCTCAAGAACTACTGACGATTTTTGCCCAGCAAAATAATGTCCATCTGGAATATTAAATCGAATAACTCCTGCTTTGAAGTTAAGTGTTCCAATAGAATTACTTGAATTTAATAATGGTGCGTCTCCATTTTCTGCATCCTTACCAATCCAACGAACACTTGGGTCTTTCTTCTTTTCATAAGCATGGATATATTCTACACCGCTACGACTTTTTTTCCCAAGTGAGTCAGCGTTATCAGTATTCCGCCAAATAAAAGTTTCAACAAAATCATTCTTCGCAAAAACATCATCCATCAACACTTTTAAATAGGCTTGACCATCTTCTGCCATAGAAACAAGCAACACTCCACCGTCGTCCAATAAGTCTCTTGCAACTTCTAGTCTATTCTTCATAAACGTTAACCAAGTGGATAACTTAAAATTCGAATTATAAGAAAAGGTATCGGCGTCTTTTGTCCCCTCAAAATAATACGGTGGATCGATATAAATCAATTTCACCTTCCCAGCAAATCGTTTTTTCAAACTGTGGAGTGCTAATAGATTATTTCCCTTGATAATCAGGTTATCCGTATCCTTGATTTCTGATACAGGAGAAGAGCCGTTTTTGTCATATTTCTTAGCATTTTTAAAAATCTTTTCATCAAGGAGGACATCAATCTCCTCTCGAGCAACTATTTCATTTAAAAAGGATTCTTCAGCATCTTCCCTCGATACATCATCTTTAGTCATACCAGCTTTTAAGATACTATCTTTGTAAGGGAAATTTAGGACAACATCTGTTGTTTCATCTAAATAGCGATTATTTACCGCTAATCCGATTTTGTTGGTGTAACGTGTGTAAGAGTTTGACCAATATTCATCAACTTCAAGCATTTGAATGATATCATTGATTTTCAAAATTGTCGCACCAGCAATATCCTCGGTAAATGCTTCATTTAGAATTGCATTTGTCAAAATCTTTTCAACCAACTCAGGTTTATAATTATCTAAATCTACTATAATAGCATCTTTTTTTAATAGTCCCTCAGCTACATACTGTTCATCAAAGCTTTCTACCACCTCTCGTAGGGCTTGTTGAATCGCTGTTTCGAATGCCCGATTCATACAAGTCCCTCACTTTCATACACAACAGAAAAGACCTTCTCACAAAAATGTGAAAAAGTCTGTTTTAGGGCTTGACAAAAAATACGCTTGATTACATAATCAGCGTGAGCTGTGAGCTGTGAGCTGTGAGCTGTGAGCTGTGAGCTGTGAGCTGTGAGC
>CALIWM010000070.1:0-5044 GCA_938046645.1 uncultured Gemella sp.
CATCTCAGAAAACATGAGAGATTATTTTAATAGAGCCGAACGTGAAGCAGGAGCTGTGGATTTTAATTATGCTGAGTTGAGTGATGACGAGGCGTTAAAATATTTTAAACCTGGAACTGTTAAAGAAAAAGGATTTTTCATTTTGCCGAGCCAACTTTTTGAAAATATTGTAAAAACTGCAACTAAAGAAGATAACTTAAATGCTAAATTAGATACGATATTCAAAGAAATTGAAGCAAGTGCTATTGGAAGTGCTTCAGAAGAGGATTTCAAAGGATTATTTAGAGATGTTGATTTAACAAGTGATCGTTTAGGAGAATCTGTACCCGAAAAAAATATGAAATTAACTAGTATTTTAGTAGGTATTAGTGAACTTAATTTTGGTAATTTTGAAGACAATCATATTGATGCATTTGGAGATGCCTATGAATATTTAATTTCTAATTATGCATCTAATGCAGGTAAATCTGGTGGAGAGTTTTTCACTCCTCAAACAGTGTCAAGATTGTTAGCTAAAATAGTAGTAGATGGAAAAGATAAGATTAATAAAGTATACGACCCGACATGTGGAAGTGGTTCATTATTATTACAGATGAGAAAGTTCGAATGTGTGGAGATAGAAGAAGGTTATTATGGTCAAGAAATAAATATGACTAACTATAACTTAGCGCGAATGAACATGTTCTTGCACAATGTGAACTACAATGATTTTTCTATTAAACGAGGAGATACACTATTAAATCCTTATCATGGGGAAGAAAGACCGTTCGATGCTATAGTATCAAACCCACCGTATTCTATAAAATGGATAGGTGATGCGGATCCAACATTAATTAACGATGAACGTTTCGCACCTGCTGGTAAACTTGCGCCTAAATCATATGCGGACTATGCGTTTATTATGCATTCACTTAGTTATTTATCAAGTAAAGGACGAGCAGCTATAGTTTGCTTCCCAGGTATTTTTTATAGGAAAGGTGCAGAGAAAACTATTAGAAAATATTTAGTAGATAATAACTTTGTAGATTGTGTTATTCAACTTCCTGATAATCTATTCTTTGGAACGTCGATTGCTACTTGTGTATTAGTATTAGCGAAAAATAAAACTGAGAACAAAACTTTATTTATAGATGCATCTAAAGAATTCAAAAAAGAAACAAACAATAATATATTAGAAGAAAAAAATATAGATAATATCATTGAAGAGTTTAGAAATAGAGCAGATGTGGAACACTTTTCACGTTATGTAGATAGTAGTGAAATAGAGGAAAATGATTATAATTTATCAGTATCAACATATGTAGAAAAAGAAGACACTAGAGAAAAAATCGACATCAAAGTATTAAATAAAGAAATTGCTGAAACTGTGGAGAAAATAGATGAATTACGTGCATCTATAGATGAGATAGTTAGGGAGCTAGAGAGCGATGAATAATAACATTATTATTTATAATACGGAAGACGGAAAGTCAAAAATAAATCTTAAGTTAGAAGATGAAACAGTTTGGCTTAATCAACTACAAATAGCAGAACTTTTTCAAACAACCAAACAGAACATTAGCAAGCATATAAAAGCTATATTTGAAGATGATGAACTTAGTGAAGTTTCAACTGTCAACTATCAGTTGACAGTTCAAAAAGAAGGGAAAAGGGAAATAGAAAGAAATATTGCTTTTTATAACCTTGATATGATTCTCGCTGTTGGTTATCGTGTGCGTTCTCCACGTGGAGTACAATTTAGAAAATATGCAACTACAGTTTTAAAAGAATATCTAATTAAAGGTTTCGCTATGGATGATGATCGTCTTAAAAACTTTGGTGGTGGAAACTACTTTAAAGAACTTTTAGATCGCATTCGTGATATTCGTTCTAGTGAGAAAGTATTCTATCGTCAAGTGTTAGAATTATTCTCAACATCAATAGACTATGATAAGAATAGTGATGAAGCGAAGAAATTCTTTGCAACTGTTCAAAATAAAATGCATTACGCAATACATCATCATACGGCAAGTGAATTGGTATTTGATAGAGTAGATGGTGATAAAGAATTTATGGGACTAACTACCTTTAAAGGAGAATTACCAACATTAACAGAAGCTAAAACAGCTAAAAACTATTTAAATGAAAAAGAATTACGTAGTTTAAATCAACTTGTATCTGGGTATTTAGACTTTGCAGAAAGACAAGCAGAACGTGCTGTAGCTATGACAATGGTAGATTGGATAAAACATGTCGATAATATTCTACGAGCAACAGGTGAAGATATATTAGAAAATGCTGGGAAAATATCACGAATACAAATGGAAGAAAAAGTGGAAGAAGAATATAAAAAGTATTCAGAACACACTTTAACTCAAGTAGAACAAGATTATTTAGAAGAAATTAAAAATATAGAAAAAATAGCAAAGAAAGGAGGAAAATAGATGACGAACATATTAGAATTACTTAAGAATGAAAAAGTGGAGTGGAAGAAGTTAGGGGAAGTAGTAGAAATTGTCACAGATTATGTTGCTGCAGGATCATTTAAAACAATAGCTGAAAATGTAAAATATTTACAAAAAGAAGGTTATGCTCAGTTAATACGTACAAAGGATATAAAATCAGATTTTAAAAAAGTTGATGATTTTGTTTATGTAGATGAAAATGCATTTCGATTCCTATATAGAGTAAATTTAGATAAAGAGTGTATAATATTACCTAATATCGGTAATTGTGGCGAGGTATATTACATTTATCCTGAAAAGCTTCCTAGCGATAATAATGTTTTGGGACCTAATGCAATTTATCTTAGAAGTAAAACACAAAGTAATAAATATTTATATTATCTATTTCATGAATATTTCTTTCAAAAATCATTAGAAAAAATTACAAGTAAAGTAGGTCAAGGGAAATTTAATAAAACAGACTTAAAAGAGTTATTAATCCCTATTCCATCATTAGAAACTCAAGAAAAAATGGTAGAAATACTTGATAAATTCACAAGTTATGTTACGGAACTTCAGTCAGAACTTCAGTCACGTACTAAACAATATACTTATTACAGAGATAAGTTATTAAGTGAAGAATATTTGACAAAAGCGACTAAGGAAATGGAAGAAGATAGAAGATTAAATATAGTTCAATTAGAAGAAGTTGTTACTATAAAAAATGGTAAAGATTGGAAAAAGTTAGATCAAGGGGATATCCCTGTTTACGGTAGTGGAGGAGAAATGGGGGTATTTGTCGATAAGTACTCTTATGATAAACCGACTGTTTTAATTCCGAGAAAAGGATCAATAGATAATGTATTTTATTTAGATAAGCCATTTTGGAATGTTGATACGATTTTTCATACTGAAATTGATGAAAGTAAATTGATACCTAAGTATTTTTATTATTTTATAGAGCACTATGATTTAAATAAATTAAGTGATAATTCGACAAGACCAAGTTTAACACAGTCAACTTTAAATAAATTGAAGGTACCTCTTCCACCCCTTTCACTTCAAAATAAAATAGTGAGGATCTTGGATAAGTTCCAAGTACTGCTTGCAGATACAAAAGGATTGATACCTGTAGAAATAGAACAACGTCAGAAACAATATGAATATTATCGAGAAAAACTCTTGACATTTGACGTAGAATGTAGTAGAACGAACGAACGAACGTTCATAATATCTAATACTTACTATAATATTTTACAAGAAGCTGCTAAATATGTAGGAATAATTTTAGAGGATAAGGTTATTGAATATCGATTAAGAGATATTGCTGAATATTCTTCAAGTAGAATATCAGCAGAAGAATTAGATACTTTTAATTATGTAGGAGTTGATAATTTATTGAAAGACAAATATGGAAGGGAAGATTCTACTTATGTTCCAGAAACAGGAACTTCAATAAAATATGAAAAGGATGATATATTAATAGGAAATATTCGACCATATTTGAGGAAGATTTGGTATTCAGATAGAACAGGTGGTACTAATGGAGATGTTTTAGCTATTAGTGTAAAAGATAAAAAATTAGTTGATTCAAGGTATTTATATCATGCTTTAGCTGATGAAAGATTTTTTGAATATAATATAAAATATTCAAAAGGAGCTAAGATGCCACGAGGAGATAAAAAGAAAATAATGGAGTATCATTTTCCTATTCCTCCTCTGTACGTTCAACAACATGTTGTATCAATTCTTGACAAGTTTTATACTTTAGTAAATGATAATAAAGAGGGATTACCAAAAGAAATAGAACAACGCCAGAAGCAATATGAATATTGGAGAGAGTGTTTGTTAAACTTTCCAAGGTAATGAATTATTGTGGAAAATTTGGAATATAAATAAAAAAAGGAAAAGGAGTGAGAGTATGTCAGAAGAAACGTTTAAATATAAGACTTCACCTATCGCGGAGATGCAAGGTGGAATAGTTTTAGCGAGGTTTGAAAAGCCTGAGCGCAGAGTAGAAGAATATCAAACTGAATCACAACTCGAAGAAAATATGATTAATAATTTAGTTTCTCAAGGATATGAAAGACTTGATGTTAGAAGTATGGATGATTTATACAGTAATCTTCGAGTACAAATTGAAAAGTTAAATGACGTGAAATTTAGTGATAGTGAATGGAAAAGATTTTTACTAGAGTATTTAGATGCTCCTAATGATGGGATTATCGAAAAGACTCGTAAGATTCAAGAAAATCATATTTATGATTTTGTCTTTGATGATGGCAGATTAAGAAATATTAAAATAATAGATAAGAAAAATATCCATAACAACCACCTACAAGTAGTTAATCAAGTAACTGTCGCTAAAAATAGATATGATGTGAGTATTTTAGTAAATGGATTGCCTCTTGTTCATATTGAATTGAAAAAACGTGGGGTTAATATTAGAGAAGCTTTTAATCAGATTCAAAGGTATGAAGATGAAAGTTTTAACTTAGACAATTCGCTTTATAAGTTTGTGCAAATTTTCGTTATTTCTAATGGAACATATACTAGGTATTTCGCTAATACGACAGAACGTGATAAGAGTAATTACGAGTTCACTTGTGAATGGGCAGATG
>CALIWM010000071.1:0-2439 GCA_938046645.1 uncultured Gemella sp.
GAAGTTAAATTATGGGTCGGAGGTAACTCCTTTATATGATGAAGAAATTCTTAATTTGGTAGTACAAAGAGATTATTTCGCTTCCTTGAATATAAAAGAAACCTTTAAGAGTGCTGAAACTGAATTGAGCGATATTATCTATGAACCAGAAAATCATTCTGACCTCTATAAATATCTTAAAAATAAGTACGATATGCCAGAAGATACGACCTGTCGAATAATATTAGATTACTCTAGTGGAACAATCTATGGAATTTCAATACTAATGGAATCTAAGGATGAGGCTGTTCAAATAGATTTAACTATATTTAAACAACGGGAGGATAATCAATGAATGAAATTGAAAAAAGGAACCGTCGGGTTGAAAGGTAAAGCACTATAAAAGCTGTTTTATAACTGATTTTTAATGAGCATCAGGAGATATTATGTTAAAATCGAACAAGTGGATATTCCTTGCAATTTCCGTTCCCTTTATTATTATTGGTTTGTCATATTTGTTAATTAGGATACCGATTGGGAACACTGGTAAGTTTATTCATGATCATAAAGATTCTATCAAGAGAGAAATTATTGCAGACATAGACAGTCAAGGGCAATATATAAAGTCAGTGACGCTTTTACCAGGTTCTGCGAGGGGAGGCTTTGATAATGGTGGAGATGTAGGTGGAAATTATCATATTTCCTTTACAGCCTATGCTAATAATAATCGCAAGCAGTCAATGAAAGTAGAATTATACTTTCCTGATGCTGGTATAGGTCCTTTTACATTTATAAAACCCAATCCTTATAAATCTCCTGAAACTATGAGGAGATGGTACTTATCAGTAGTAGAGGTATCAAGTGACCCCTCGTGGGATTGGAAGCGAGAGCAAGATAAATTGACTGAAACTATGAATAAACTTGATCGCAAGAGCAAGGATGCCTCCAGGCAAGTTGAAAAAGAAATTATGATTCGTAATCTTAACAGATGGCTACAAGAACATGAGGAAAATTTCAAACTAGCTATCCAAACAGACCTGTATAGAAACGACCCAGAATTGGAACAGAAATTAGGAAAGATTCAAAGTATCAGTGTAAGTGAATATCAAATGTACATTCCTTCGACAGGTAGCGACATTAGTTTTGATGTTCGATTTGAGAAATATCCTGAAGAAGTAGCTACTATAAACGTTCGCTTGCATTCCCAAGGGGAACAATCAGTTTTTAAGGATCCCTCAGTAGCTGCAACTATTAGTTTTGAAAGAGAACGTTTTGTTATAAAAACTGTGTACGACTCCAAGCTATTTCCAATTTTTAATCAAAGTCGATTTGGTAATAGTAATGGAGAAATTTCTTATAAGCTCCCAAAAGACTATGAAAATCAATTTTTAATTCCTTAACTATCAAGCAAGCTATTGTGCTTGCTTTAATCTGAAACACTAGAAATAGTGTTTTTTATTGGAACAAATTGAAAACTCTTTCATAAGATATCTGTGGTATGGTATAATGGACAGTAGGTTTTTGTATTTTTTTGATGATATCTAGGATCTTAAATTGAAGGAATTAGTTAAGTAAGACCATGAATACTAAGAGTCTACTATCAATCAAATCAGAGTACAACTTCAATATGAAATTATGAAGATAGTCCCATAAGGTGAGATGTTACAAATAGTACTTGAATGCGCTAGATAAACACACTGGATTTTCTAAAGGTCTGAAGAAATGGTGGGCAGAAGTTGTAGGAGGTAAGAGATGAAAGAAAAATATTATGAATTTTTAAATATGGCAGTTGTGGATTCTAGTCCTATAAAAAACTCTGACTTTTTAAGGGCTTTTACAATTGAAGTAGTATTTGCTTTATTGATATTTATAGCGTCTATTTTTATAAAAGGTGAGGTGCACGATGTGAGTATCATTATTTTTCACATTACTATTTATCATATATTGGTTTTGTTGGTCATGTTTTTGATATTCCAAAAATTTTCCAAATCAAAATTATTGCAATTGATTCCAGCTAGTTCCGTGCTCATTTCTCATGTTGAATTACTTTTTGGGAGTTCTTTATTTTTAGGGAAGAACTACTGGTCTATCTTTATTATGCTAATTAGTTTGAGCTTTATTTTTCAGATACTAACCCTTGTTTACCAGTTGTTAATTGTTCCTAAGGCTAAGACCTTACCATCTGGAGAATTCAGGAAGACAATGTTACATATTCCTTCTGTTATTCTTTGTTTATTAGCAGCAATTTTAGCAATTATAGCCCGTTTATTTATGTTGCCAGTGGAATATATTGCTACTAGTATTGTAGGATTAGGTATTTCATGCCTTCCGTTATATTGGCTTGAGTACGCACGAGTATTCACCGGTTGGAAAAAGAAAAGCACGAATAACTTTATTTATAGAGGAGAAATAAAATGAAATTAATGAGAATGGCTAGTAGTAGCATAGATCATGCTAGGA
>CALIWM010000072.1:0-2796 GCA_938046645.1 uncultured Gemella sp.
CCTTTGATGTTATCTCCAGATTTTCCCCCACTCCACACCGTACGTGAGAGTTTCCCCGCATACGGCGTTCCAACAAAATTTAGTTTTTACTTACTACTATTTCTAAATTCTCTGCTAATAGTCTTAAAGAATTAACCTTTTTAAGTGCTTTTTCATCTAATTTTAAAATGTGCAAATATTTTTCAATCGTATCTTTATCTGTGGCATGGATAAGTTTGTGTACTTCCGTTCTTAGCCATACTAGATTTTTGTATTCATCCATTCCACCTAAATATTTAGGCTTTTTATGATGACACTCCATATTAAATATGTTTAAGGCTTCTCCTGTAACAGCACACTTGCCATTTTGCCCAGCCATTAGTGAAATACGATTATCGTTATACTCCACTGATTTATCATATTCTTTCATTTCTAAAAGATATTCTACAAGGTATCTTCCTGTTGATAAATTTTTGTGTATTAAGGCTCTACCTGTTGGAGTATATTTATTTACCTCTCTCGTAAACATTCTAGGAGTAACAAACCTACAACCATATATTGGAAAGATATGAATACCTGCCACTATTTTAGGTTTTTGGTTATATCTACCATAGAATCTTTCATAAGTTTTTGATTTTGGCACTTTCCCAGACAATAACTTTTTAGCTTTTTTATTTCGTTTTGCCTTTTTTGTTTTTTCTCTAAGTCTATGTTTTAGGCTCTTGCTGACAACAAAATTTATTTCTCTAAAATCAATACTGCACCCAGTAGCTATATTGTAATAATTGTGCATTCCAAGTATCATTGAATTAAGCTGATTTACTTGATGAGGTGAAGTATCTTTTTGTATTTCTTTAATCTGTTCTTTGAGTTTAATTTTCATTGCCTTTTTCGCTTTATCCGATACATTACTTCGTGATACATACTTTTTACCTTTTTTGGATACATAAAGTGAAAATCCTAGAAATTCTGTTTTTCCTTTGCGAACGTTGGTTATCTTTGATTTCTCTGGACTAATTTTTAATTCTAGCCTTTCAAATAACCAGTCTTTTACAGCAACAAATATTTTCTGAGCTGTTTTGTAATCTCTGCATAAAATTTTAAAGTCATCTGCATATCTAACAAAGAAAAACTCTTTTAATTTTGATTTTTTTAAGGCATCATATTTATGACTTGCAGTATATTTGTGTCTTGTCTGTATTGTTTCCCATTGGTCACTAAGCCACCAGTCTAATTCATTCAATACTATATTTGAGAGTAATGGACTGATTATTCCGCCTTGTGGTGTACCTTTTTCAGGGATTCCTATCCCCTCAATCTTTGACTTTAATATTTTGCCAATGATAGAAATCAAACTTTTATCCCTGATTCCCATAGTCCAGATTTGTTTAATTAATTTGCCATGATTTACATTGTCAAAGAATCCCTTGATGTCAACATCTACAACATAATGTAATTTGCTAACATTCATAAGAGATTGTACTCTTGCAATTGCATGACTTGCTGACCTATTAGGTCTAAATCCATAACTATGAGCATGAAACTTAGCTTCACATATTGGTTCTAATATTTGAATAATGCATTGTTGCACAATTCTATCATCCATACATGGTATACCAAGCGGTCTTGTTTTATCTGGTTGCCCAGTTTTAGGAATTTCAACTCTTAAAACACTTTTGGGGTGGTAGTTTTTAAACTTATCTTGAAAATATTTTACAAATTGTTCTTCTGACCACTCTTTGTAGTATTTTATCGTTCTACCATCTGTACCTTTTGTCATTGAGCCTTTATTATTCTTAATGTTACGAAAGGCTAAAAGTATGTTATTTTCACTTGTTATCAACTGCATTAACTTATTGAATGTTTTACCTTGTATTGATTCTTGGTAAAGTTTATCCATTAAGTCTTGCATATCATAGTATTCGGCATTGCGTAATTTTTGCCTTTTAGGTTTTCTCTCTAAGTTCGTATTCACAGTCAAGTCAACCTCCTCCTTTGGATTTGGTTTCTATTAGTCATACAAGAACCTTGAAAGATTTAAAAATAATATTAAAACTAAATCCTGTCTTGGGGCTGTTGCTCCTTTTTCCATTACAGAAAATATCAACGCTCGTGCCCCTGATTTCACTGTGATTAAGATAGATTATCTCGATAACGGAAAGTTATTTAAACTTGCTGGTATTTGCTACTATCTTTCGATTTTTTTCTATCACTACATCATCGGATTGCTAATCCTTAGCATTTGTATTCACAGCTTCCCACGTTCCAATATTCTTATCTGTACATATATCCTTAGGTGCTTACTATGAGCCTGTATGCTTGATTGTGCCTGTAACACAATAGGGTATTTCATAACATGGATTTTTACTTTACCCCACATACCCCACGACCGTGGTTTATGCATTTCTACATAAGCTACGTATAGACCCTTACATTCGCAAGTTTGTCAAACTTATTTCTAAATTATTCTCACCATAGATATTTTATAGACCCCCGGCATATGGGATACACCATCCACCTCTGGACAGCTTTCGTAGTGTTTTTACACTTTACGGTATCTTTCTGCCGACTTCACCTAGCTTCATACTATGCTTTAGCCAATTTCATAAAATGAAATTACATAGCATGTAGGAGTATTAGGGGAGCGTTTCAGGGCGTTACTCCTTCATTCCACTCTTAGAATATCAGTTCTATATACAAATTAAGTTTTGTATATGCCTTGTTTCCTACAATATTTGTAGTTGTCAAGGAACGTGTCGCACCCATATCATAACCGCTTCTTACCGCCTTCTTATTTTCCTCAATCTTCATCTTATC
>CALIWM010000073.1:0-2176 GCA_938046645.1 uncultured Gemella sp.
AGTTCTGTTGGAGTAGTAAATAAAGAAGAAGAGAAAGTTGTAGAAATTTCAACTTCTTATATTAACAACTATCTGGGAATTACATTATCAACTGAAGAAATAGTAGCAATTCTTGAAGGATTGAGCTTTACAGTAGAAGTAACAGGAGAAAACTTAGTAGTTAAAGTACCTACTAGAAGACCCGATATTTCAATTAAACAAGACTTAGTTGAAGAAGTTATTAGAATTTATGGTTATGATAACCTAGCGTCAACATTACCAAAATTCTCTAAAACTACTAAAGGTGGTTTAACTTATTCACAAAGAATGGTACGTGATCTGCGCGCAGTGTATGCTAGCTTAGGATTTAACGATACAATTAACTATTCATTAGTGTCTGAAGAAGAAGCTACACAATATACTTTAGAAGATCATCACAAAGTTAGATTATTAATGCCTATGACTGAAACTCACTCGACATTACGTCAAAGTTTAGTTCCAGGATTATTAAACACAGTTCAATATAATGTGGCTAGAAAACAAAAAGATCTAAAACTTCTTGAAATTGGACGTGTATTCTTCGGTAGTGGAGATGATAATATCCAACCAAAAGAAACACTATACTTAAGTGCTGCGCTAACTGGAGAAGAAAGAGCAACTAAATGGCTTAAAGAAAGTAGCTCATTAGATTTCTTCGCAGCTAAAGGATACTTAGAAGTTGCTTTTGATCGTTTAGGATTAGATGAAAAAGTTACATATAAAAAATCTACACTTGAAGGTATGCACCCAGGACGTTTCGCTGAGGTATATTTAGGTGAAAAACGTATCGGATTTATTGGAGAAGTTCACCCTCAAGTTGCAGACAAACTAGGATTAAATACTACATATGTATTTGAAATTAATTTAGATGAGGTGATTTCAGAAAGTAAAGTTAAACCTAAGTATGAAGAGGTAACTAAATATCCTGAAATTACAAGAGATATCGCTATGTTAGTTGATGTTAAAGACGAATATCAAAATATTTATAATGTAATTGAATCTGTTAATAGTAAATTGATTACGAATGTAGAATTATTTGATTTATACGCTGGTGCTGAATTATTGGCTGGTAAAAAATCATTGGCCCTAACTATTACTTATAGCGATAAACAAAAAACTTTAACAGATGAAGAAGTAACAGCGGTACATGATAAAGTACTTTCTGCACTTACAGAGTACGGAGCTATTATTAGGTAGGTAGTCTATGATTACACAAATAATATTATTTTGCGTTTTAGCATATGTAATTGGTTCGATACCTTTTGCATTAATAGTAGGGAAAGTATTTTATAATACTGATATTAGAACACTTGGAAGTGGAAATTTAGGTACAACGAATACTTTTAGATGTCTTGGAAAAAAGGCAGGAGTTACAGTATTTATATGTGATGTATCTAAAGGGATAATCGCTACATTTCTTCCAACATTGATTCTAGGAAGAGTAGACTTTTTATCAATATTTGGAGCATTTGCAATGATAGGACATGTTTTTCCTATCTTTGCAAACTTCAAAGGGGGAAAAGCTGTAGCTACGGGATCAGGAGTATTCATCTTCTTATATCCTATGTTAAGCTTGTTACTTTTAGCTATATTCTTTTCAACGCTATTTTTAACAGGATATGTTTCATTAGGTAGTATACTTATTAGTTTAACTGCTATTGGGTATCTTAGCTTTTTTGAAGCTGGATTTGATAAGTGGATTATGATAGTAATGTGTATATTTGTTATTTATATGCACAAAAAGAATATACAGAGATTAATGAGTGGGACAGAAAATCAATCAAAATTAAAAATTGGAAAGGGAAAAAAGAATGACGAAAATCATTAGTGGAACACAACTTGCTAAAGAGTTAAGAGAAGAAATTAAAAACGAAGCAGCTGCTTTAAGAGAAAAAGGTGTTGAGCCTACACTTGCAGTTGTTTTAGTAGGAGATAATAAAGCATCAAGAAGTTATGTTAATTCTAAACATAAAGCGTGTATAGAGAATAATATAAATTCTATAAAAATCGAGTTACCAGAAGAAATTTCTACTGATGATTTATTAAATGAAATTGAAAAATTAAATAGTGATGATAAGGTTCACGGAATTTTAGTACAATTACCATTGCCAAAACACATAGATGCAGAAAAAATTCTAAACGCTGTGTCTCCATCAAA
>CALIWM010000074.1:0-5975 GCA_938046645.1 uncultured Gemella sp.
CTCTTTCGATATTTTTATTATATCTTTGTTTTATGAATCTTAAATGAAGATTTTTATTAGATGTGAATTTCCATTATATAAAAAACACACCTTTCTATTTAAAGGTGTGCTTCATTATTCTTAAAGATTCACTACAAATCTTGTTCCTTTTGGCTTATTATCTAAAACTGCTATTTTACCATCATGCAATTCTACTATTTTTTTAGTAATAGACAAACCTAATCCCGAAGAATTATCTTCAGTTGTTGTTCTTCATTTATCTACTTTATAAAATCTATCCCAAATAAGTTTTTTCTCAATATCACTTATTCCAATGCCATCATCAGCAACTTCAACAATTATTCTATTTCTCCTAGCTAAACAAACTGTTACTTCCGTTTCAGCATATTTTAAAGCGTTTGACAATAAATTATCTATCATACGCATAATCAAAGCTTCATTTGCAGAGATTGATATATTTTCTTCTATATTCATAGACAACTTTATATTTTTATTATCAAATAGAATTTTATAATCCTCTAATGTATGGCTAATCTTATCAGATAGTTTAAGTTCTTGTTTCGGGATTTCCAAACGACTATCTAGTCTAGATAATTCTAAAATCTGATTAATCATAGATGTCATTCTCTTACTCTGTCTTTCAATTACATCAAACGATTCTTTCGCATCTTCTATAGAATCCGTATATTTCGCACCATATTCACTTTCTGCCATTATTACAGAAATTGGTGTTCGGAGTTCGTGCGATACATCTGAACTAAATTGGCGTTCTCTTTTTGATGAATTTTCTAAAGTTTCTAACATCTCATTAAAAATTTTACCTAACTTGTGAACTTCATCAGTTCCTTCCTCTATATTTATCCTTTTACTTAAATCATTACTCTGAGCAATAGCCTCAGCTGTTTCTGTCATATCTCTTACGGGTTTCAATGAACTTCTTATTATCAAATATCCACCATACATTATTATAATAATAACAAACGGGCTACCAATACTTATAATTATAGGCAATATCCAACCATTAATATTATTGGTAACTTGAACAATACCTCTTACATATTTCCCATTGCCTAATCTAGCTGAACTGGTTTCTAAATCATAATATAAATATTTATTATGGTTCACATCTTTATACTCAGAAATAGCTCCAAGACTAAAATCATTTACTTTAAAATTTCTAGGCACCGACCCTGCAACAAGGTTACCATCTTTATCATATACAGATAATGTAACACCATCTTCAAATGGAGTAAACTTATCCTTACCACTTGAAATTTCCGTTACCTCTTCTATTAACTTTTTTTTAGCCCCACTTTCAACAACACTGCCACTAACAAAGAACGTCCCAATTATAAGTGAGCCTATTAATAAAACTATAAATGTTGTGTACCATAAAGTGATTTTAAAAGTCAGCGATACTTTTCTAAATGGAAATATCGATAATTTCTTAATTTTATTTAACAAAGTATCCTAGCCCTCTTTTAGTATAAATAATGGTTTTTTCCGTTCCATTATCTAGTTTTTTCCTAATATTTTTTATAATTACATCGACTATATTCGAAGCACCATCATAATCATAATCCCAAACATGGTTGAGAATCTGATCTCGACTTAAGATACTTTCTTTATTTTTCATAAGATATTCTAATACCTCATATTCCTTACCAGTTAATCCAATATTTTGTCCATTTCTTAACACTTGTTTCTTCGAAATATCTAAAACAACATCATCGACTTGAATAATATTAGTTGCTAGACCATAATTTCTTCTCATTAAAACCCTTATTCTAGCAAGTAATTCATCAAATTCAAACGGCTTAACTATATAATCATCAGCACCACTATCTAGACCGATAATTTTGTCCTCTAAAGTGTCTCTTGCCGTCAGCATAATAACTGGTGTATTATTTTTACTTTCACGAAGCCTCTCGATAAATTCATAGCCATCAACATTCGGCATCATAATATCGGTAATGATCAAATCGTACTCACTATAACTAACAAAATCTAGAGCTTCCTCACCATCAAAACAGCTATCCACACTATAATTATTTCTTTTTAAGTGTTTAGTAATTATTCTATTCAAATCGCGTTCATCTTCTACAACAAGAATCTTCATAACAATCTCCTTATACTAAATTTCTTCTATATTTTACTTAATTCATTTGTAAATGTAAAATAATAGTTCTTATATATTATAACTTCACCATCTAGAAATATTCTATAGTAAAAAAATGAATTTAAGATGAATAAAAAAAGGAGTGACTCAAAAATCGCAATTTTGTCGAGTCTCCTCCTTGAATTTTTATTCACTTTCTTCCAAGTTATAAAGTAATTCATATAATGCTTTTGCATCTAGTTTTTCTTTTTCTTCTTTACTAATATCTCGAACTAACTCTCCACGGTGCAGTACTATTATTCTATTACCGTATTTCACCGCATCTTGAATATTGTGAGTTATCATTAAAGCTGTTAATTTTTTCTCTTCAATCTTTTGTCGAGTAAGTTCCATTATCTTCTTCTGTGTTTTAGGATCTAATGCTGCCGTATGTTCATCAAGAAGCAAAAGTTTAGGTGTTGTCATAGTCGCCATTAACAGTGCAATAGCCTGACGTTGTCCACCAGATAAAAGACCCATTTCACTATCTAATCTATCTTCTAACCCTAAATCTAAAGTCGCTAGCAATTCTTTAAAAAGTTTTCTATCTTCTTTAGTAGTTCCTGGTTTAAAACCTCTAACTTTACCACGTCGTAGCGCTAAAGACATATTCTGTACAACAGTCATACGAGGAGCTGTTCCATCAAGTGGATTTTGGAAAACTCTACTAATAAATCCTGCTCTCTTATGTTCTACTATATTACTTACATCTTTTCCTTCGATTAAAATTTCTCCACCATCTAGTGAGAATGAACCCGCTAAGGCATTAAGAAAAGTGGATTTCCCTGCTCCATTTCCACCAAGAATAGTAATAAAATCACCATCTTTTATTTCAAGACTAACATTTTTTAAAGCATGTTGCTCTCTAATAGTTCCAGGAAAGAATGTTTTATCTATTTTATTAATTTTTATAAATGACATTTTCTACGCATCCTTTCTCTTAGTTTTTAATTTCAATTGAGGTAGAGTTAAGAATATAGCAATTACTAAAGCTGAAACTAATTTAAAGTCATTAGCTCCAATAATATTTAATTTTAATACTCCAACTAGCAGTAATCTGTAAATTATAGCACCACAGATTACACAAACTAATCTTGTTGTGAAAGATACATCTTTGAAAATTACTTCTCCTATAATGATTGCCGCTAAAGCTACTACTATAACTCCAATACCACTATTTACATCTGAGTATCCATTATTTTGTGCTAAAATCGCACCAGCTAAAGAAATTATTCCATTAGCAAGCATTAATCCTAAAATTGTCATTGTTTTTGTAGAAATACCTAATGCTGTCGCCATTTTCTCATTATCTCCTGTTGCAATTAAACTCTGACCTAATTCTGTTGAGAAGAATAAAGACATAGCAAAGATAATTAATCCAGAAAGAATAATTCCAACAAATACAGTATCATAATGCGTTGGTAAGTTTAACCCTTGAATTTTACTAAAAATTGTATCTTTATTGATTAAACTTAAATTTGGTCTTCCCATAATTCTAAGGTTTACCGATAATAATGCCGTCATCGTTAAGATACCAGCAAGCAAACTTGGGATTTTACAAACGGTAATTAAAAATCCCGTAACAAGACCTGCTAACATACCTGCTACTATAGAAATCAATGTAGCTATAATAGGGTTGATCCCATTATGTATACAAATAACACAGACAGCTGCTCCTAAAGGATACGCTCCTTCAGTAGTCATATCCGCAATATTTAAAACTCTAAAACTTATAAACAATCCAAGCGATAATATACCCCACAGCATTCCCTGTGAAATCGCTGAAATAAATAGATCCATTCTGCACCTCTTTTATTTAATATTTCTTCTAATTTGATTTTATATAATTTGGAGCGACTCATAAACAATAATTTTTTCTATTGATTTGATGAGTCGCTCCTTTTAATTATTTATAATTTAAATAGCTTCTTAATAATATAATATCAATAATATTATTTTTTATCTACTACTTTTGCTTTATCTTTAATTTCTTTTGGAATTTCAATTCCTAATTGTTTTGCTTTTGCTTCATTTAGGTAAATTACACCTTCATTAGCAAGTACGATTGGCATATCTTTAGTATCTGCACCTTTTAATACTTTAGCAACAACTTTTGCTGTTTCTACACCGATTTGATATTGGTCAACACCTAGTCCTAAAACTCCTCCATCAGCTACCATTGTATCTGCAGATGGGAATACTGGGATTTTCTTAGCATCTGTTACTTTTACTACTGTTGCCATTGCACTAGCAATTGTGTTATCGATTGGTACAAAGATTGCATCAGTTTGTGAAGCAAGGCTTTCTGTTACTTGTTGAATATCATTTGTATTCGCTACTGTTGATACTTTAACTTCTAATCCTAATTCTTTAGCTAATTTTTCTGCTTCTTGAGCTTGTTTTACAGAGTTATCTTCACTAGCTGTATAAAGAATTCCAACTTTTTTCATGTTAGGTAATACTTTTTTCATGATTTCAAGTTGTTGTTTAATTGGAGTTCTATCACTTACACCAGTAATGTTATTTCCTGGTTTGTCTTCAGCTTTAATTAATCCTGCTTCAACTGGATAAGTAATACCACCCATGATGATTGGTTTATCTTTAGTTGCATTTGATAGTGATAAAGTAGCTGGTGTTGTAATACCTACTAAAATATCGTTGTTATCTGTAACTAATTTTTGACCCATACTTGCTAAGTTACTTTGATCACCTTGAGCATTTTGAAGATCAATTTTTAAATTCTTACCAACTTCATATCCTTCTTTTTTCAGTCCATCTTCTAAACCTTTATAAATTTGATCAAGAGCTGGGTGACTAAGTAATTGAAGTACCCCTACTTTTACCTCTTTATTATCAACTTTTTTAGTATCTTCACCTTTCTTACTAGAGAAGTAACCATAACCTAATACACAAACTAATAATACCGCAAATGCTACAAAAATTTTATTTACTTTCATTTTAATAATCTCCTTTTACTTTTATCTTTAATAATATTTTTTGTAATCAAATTTTAGAAGCGTATCTATATAAAAAGACCACTAGTATATATATCTAGTGGTCCATATTTAAAATTTTAAACAATATAAAAAACCACCTAGATATTTCTATGTGGCCTCGATTTTCCCATCACAAATAATCCACATAGATACTTACTTCTCACCTGAGAGTCGTATCTATGTTAAAAAGAAACAAGATCGACTCAGTATCTAGTGGCTTTGCCAACGAATATTTAATTGTAGCGTGTCAACTTGATACAGTTTCATAAATCTTTTTTCTCCTTTACGTTTAATTCTTGTTTACATTATAGCAACAGTTTTTTTTATTGTCAAGATATTTTTCAAAAAAAATTAAAAGATTCTGACAATTCATCTAAAATTATTAATACCTTTGAATTTTCAGCTTTTAAAGAAAATAGTAAATACGAATATTTTAAAAAAAATATTAAAAAGATATTAACGGTGTTTTATGTATATTTTCTGTACTATAAAAACTAAGATGTTTTCTTAATTATTTTTGAAACTTATGAAAATAATTCGTTTTCATAGTTAAAATATATATATTTAAATATTAATACACATATATAATCTTTTAGTTCCTGTTATACCATCATTTATTATTAATTATAATAAATAGTATTTTTCATGAAAATAAAATTGAAAATATATAATTTTCATGAAAATTTGCACTTGAAAATAGATTTGCTGAGGAGTATTATATATATATGTTATTAAAAAATAAAAAAGTAAGTTAGGAGAATTTTTATGGATAGCCAGATAGCTATAGAAGAAAAAGACAAATTATTTAATAAAGGATTTAT
>CALIWM010000075.1:0-5967 GCA_938046645.1 uncultured Gemella sp.
AGCTATAGCAGCTGTCAATTCCGTTGAAGTTCTCAAAGCTACATTTTGTTGAGCAGTCAAAGTTTCTGTCAATGTTTGGATTTTAGCTTTTTTATCAGCATCAGTCTTTTGTGCTTCTTCTAGATTGCTTTGAGCCTTGGATTCAGCAGCTTTTTTCGTTGCCAAATCACTTTGAGCATTATCTCGCTCTGAGATGATTTCTTTAGCTCCTGTACCATCAAGTGCTGCTTGAGCATTAGTTACAGCAATATTAGCATTATTGAGTTGCTCTTTAGTCTGTTTAGCCTTAGCCTCAGCATCGCTCAAACTTTTAGAAGTGTCTTCAACAGATTTAGTTTGAAGTTCTTCATCTTTTTCAGCTTGTTCAAGTTTAACTTTTTTATCAGCATCAGCTTTCTGTGCTTCTTCTAGCTTGCTTTTGGCATTAGCTTCAACAGCTTTTTTCGTTGCCAAATCACTTTGAGCATTATCTCGTTCTGAGATGATTTCTTTAGCTCCTGTACCATCAAGATTTTTTTGAGCAGTTTCTACATCGGCTTTAGCATTTGCTAAATTAGTTTCTTGAGTAGTAATTTTTGTTTGATCACTGTTAACAATTTCAGTTTGTTTGTTAACTTTATCTTGAGCTTTAGCAGTCTCAGCTTGAGCATTCTGAAGTTGAACATCTTGATTTTCGATTGCTGATTCTGTTTCACTAATATTTTGTTTAGTTTTATCAATTTCAGCAAGAGTGGCCTTATCTTTGATAATTTGCGCTTCATCAAGAGCTTCCTTAGCCATAGCTTCAGTTTTTTCAGCTTTTTCTTCTTCAGTGATGGCTTGATTAACTATATCTTGTTGAGCATTTACTGCTTGTACCACTACACTTTGCTTGTTCTCAGCTTCTTTAAGAGCTTGAACAGTCACTTTAGAACTTAAGGCATCAACTTCTGTTTTTAGGGCTTCTTGTTGATTAGCATTCGCTACAGACGTTAATCCTGTCGCTGCAATCACTGTAGATATACTAGCTAATACCTTTATAGCTTCTTTCTTTTCCATTAACGCTAAAACTCCTTTAATTTTCAATAAATTATACAATTCCTATATTGTAATGTTTACATTATATAACTTAAAAACAACCTTGTAAAGTTGTTTTTAACCTTTTAAGGTGTTATAACCAACCTTTTATGGTTGTAAAATTAACCTTGTGAGGTGGTTTATGTCAAATCTACAAGAATATATCAGTAAACGTATTAGAGTCTTACGAATAAAAGAGGGAATGACTCAAGAAATGCTTGAAGAAAAAGCTGAACTAGGGACAAATTACGTTTATAAAATTGAAAATCTAGAACCTAATATTAAAATCAAAACTCTTGAAAAAATTATGAAAGCCTTAGATGTAGATATCCCCACTTTCTTTGATGTCACACTAAAAGAAGAAGATAGCGATTTGGTAAAACTGATTGATAATTTAAAAGCATTGCCTGCGTACAAACAAAAGAAATTAATCAAAGCTATCAATACTATTATGACTGAAACAAAATAACAGAACCTTTTAAACTGACAACTACTATAGGTTAAATTAGAATTTAAGTAAAAGACTTATCTCAATATTGCATAGAGATAAGTCCTTTTAGCTTTCTTTATTTATCATTGTGATATATAAATCGATTTTTATTCCATACGAAAATACACCCTTATTTCAGAAATTTACATATTTATATCTTATCTTCATAAGTTAATTTCAAAATAAAAACACCCCAGAAGTTAGATTTTTCCTGTCTAACTTTTGGGGTGCAGTTCAGAATAGCTACTGTCTTTTCTCTTTTTTTACTTAAATCCATGATAGACTTGACAAATGGTGGAAAAGAACCGAATAAATCAGTTATGAGTGCTAATTGCAAAGATTTTGAAATAATTATTATCAGTATGCTTACTTTATGAACTTCATAGAATTCAAGATTAGGATATTCAAGCCTAGGTGTTATCACTATTTTTTATAGGAATAATTAATTTAACCATAGCCCCTTTTTCCTTATTTTGCAGTTGTATATCACCAGAATGAATGCTCATTACTTGTTTTACAAATGCCAAACCTATTCCAAAATGTTCAAACTGTGAATTTCTACTAGTGTCTTCTCGATAAAATAATTTTCCAAAATTTTTTAAAACATCATCAGAAAATTTAGAACCATTATTCCAAATACTTAAGGCAATACTACCATCTTCTAACTCAAAGATAACTCTGATTCTCTTTTTAGAATCGTCTGCATAAGCCATTGCATTATTAACAATATTTGCCACCGAACGGATTATTAAATCTAAATCCAATTCAATATTACAGTCTCGGTCTATCTTCGAATTATACTTGTAGTCAATATTATCTCCAATAAGGTATTCACACTCTTGTTCCAGTATTTTGGATAAATTACTAATACGATACTGATGGAAAGAAATCTGATAAGAGTAAAAAGTTTTAGAGTAGTTGATTAACTGATTAAAATAGCTATCTAATTGGTTACTTGCTCTCTCAATGTCTTTAAGACATTGAACATCAACACCTGATAAAGGTGCCAATTGCAACAATTCCGAGTTTCCTTTAATTACAGTCAAAGGTGTCTTCAAGTCATGCGCCATCGCTGAAACTTTAAATAGAATATCCTCCTTTTGATCTTTTTCTATCTGAATCATATTTTTTATTCTTTGCTGCATTAGTTCAATGTGTTTGTTAGTTTCTATGAATTCAAGAATTGTTAATTTAGACGATGTGTTTACAGAGGTCAGCCACATACTACCATGATAAACAATCTCCATTTCTTGCTTTACTTTTTTCAATAAGGCTTTAATATTAATAGAAACTATAACAATCAAAGATATACAAATATAAACCCATGAAAAAACATTAAAGAATATTTCTAACAAACCACTAGCGATTGAGTGAGTTTCTGAATGAATGTCAATAGAAATAGTTGATAAAGGAAAAATATATGCTACAATTACACTCAAACAAAATTGTTTAACAATCGTCCACTGCGTCTTTTTTACTAAAGCCTTAAAATCTAATTTTCGTTCCAACTATATCCGCCTCCCCACTGTGTCTTAATCGGATTAATTGAAAAGGGTTTTAATTTTGACCGAATTTGATAAATATACTCAGCAATAGAACGAAATTGTGCATCTGATTCCGATGGATATATTCTCTCATAGAGTTCCTCTACAGAATATACTCTTTTCGGGTTACTTGCTAGTGTATACAAAATTGTAAATTCTCGCTTCGTCAATGATATAATCTCTTCTTCAATCAAAATTTCTTGCTTGCTGACATTAATTATCATATTCTTTGTGCGTATTTCTTTATTATTTTTACGATTTCTCTCTTCCCTTTGGATATGCATTCTAACACGAACAACTAATTCCGTAATGCTAAATGGTTTTTTTATATAATCGTCCGCACCTGCCTTTACCCCACTAGCCAAATCACTATCCAATTGCTTAGCTGTTACAAAAATTATCGGGACATCGATTTGTTCGCGAATGGATTTACAAATTTCTAAACCATCAATAGACATCATAATATCTAGTAAAATTAAATCAAAACCTATAAATGAACAAATATCTATGTTACTTACTTCACTTCTGGTCGTAACTTCAAATTCTGATCGTTCTAATGAATTCTTTATCAAACGAAGAATACTTTCATCATCATCAATTGCTAATATTCGATATACTTTTTTTTCTTTCATAATTAAATAATATCACAAAATACAAGATTTTTATCGGACCACTCTCTTCCTAAACAGCAAAATAGAGAAAGATAATAGCAAGATCCCCCATAAAAATTGAATTGCAATACCTACTGTAGAAGGTATATAAGGTTGATTTTCAGTCATAAAAAATGAATTCATGGTGGAGATTATCGGGTAGTAGAGAAAGGCATCACTGAATTGCAGAAGCATTTGACCTAACCCCAACAAGAAAGACAAGGACATCCCCATCGGAACAACTATACTCCTTGTTATAAGAACTAAACTAAAACATATTAGCACCAACCCAATCAGTACCAACGTTATCTTTATTGCATAGGCATAAATAAGTATAGGAATTAATATACCATAATAAATATATACCACAAAAATAGTACAGAAGGTAACTAGACTCCAAACCAATACAGTTATTGATAATATAATTATTAATTTTGTAAAAAAGAATTTCCATCGTATTGGGTTAGCTAATAAACTGCTTCTTAAAGTTGAACCGTTAAATTCTTGCCCTATAAATAGTATTGTAATGATAATAATACCAGCTTGTCCCAGATAGAAACTTTCTAAGATTTGCGTTAAAACATAATCCTCGGTTATATTACTTGGAGTTTCATGTAAAAAAATAACAAATAAAGGTATTAAAATTAGAGTCACTAGGACAGTCAATAGTAACCATTTATTATAAATGAACTTTAAATACTCACTTCTAAATGAATTCATCTATCTTTACCTACATCTTCTTTTAAAAATTTGTAATATCCAAAGCTACTAATTACTAGCACCCAAATACTTAGAAATAAAACACTGCGTCCTGGTGTTGTGATTTTCAAAGGAGACGTTGCAATTAAATCTTGCCCTAAAGATACTGGTAAATACTTGGCAAGCTGAATTCTGTCAGCAAGAAAACTACCTAAATTATAGACTTGTGGTAGTAAGAATAATAATGATCCAAGTGAGGATTTAAAGTAAAAAGCAATTGAATAGGCTAATACCGTTAGTAACGACCATGACAATGAGCCCAATAAAATAAAGTACCAAACATTACTATTTAATATCAGAGGATTCAACCCCTCTCTTCCCAAACCAAACTGTGCACTTGCAATAGATAAATAGATTGAAACGAATGACACAACAAAAATAAATACACTTGTAACAAAAAATTTTATTACAAAAAATACTACCTTATTCGAGCACAATAGCAAGCTGGTACGTAAAGAACTATTTTTATATTCCATACTTCCAAGAATTGCTCCTAAAATAATCATAGCAAACAAACCCAATAGTATTGCATCAAAACCAATATATTCAATTGGTGGTATTGGTTCTGCTAAACTGCTGTTTGTTTCAGGTGTTGCGTTCAACCCAACCGTTAAAATTTGTTTAGAACTAATATAAGACAATAGCGGCTGAAGAATAAGAACAATTGGTATAATTATTTTGGTTGATTTGCTATAAAAAATTTTATATAGCTCTGATAAAATATTATGACCTTTCATACTACTCCTCATAGTTGCCTCCCGTCAAATAAAAGAAAACATCTTCTAGATTATCAAATCCATTCATTATATCATGAAGTGTACCCGAAGTTATGATACTTCCCTTATTAATAAAAACAACCCTATCAGTTACCGCTTCTACTTCTGAAAGTATATGTGAAGATAACAATACTGTCATACCCGCATTTGCTTGTTCCCTAATAAAATTTCTAAACCATCTAATTCCGCTAGGATCTAAACCGTTTGTAGGCTCATCTAAAATTAGGTACTGGGGATTTCCCAATAATGCTGTTGCAATACCTAACCTCTGACCCTCTCCTAGTGAAAGATTTCCTATTTTTGAATATCTTTTATGTTCAATATCAGTAGTGGATAGTACCTCTGATATTCTAGAAAAATTAATTCCATTACTAGCAGCAGCGATTTTCAAATGTTGAAGAACTGTTCGATCACTGGGTGCTCCTACACCATCAAAAGAAGCTCCTACAGTTAAAAGAGGACAATCAATATCACAATACTTCTTACCTCCTATTAAAGCGGAACCTGAAGATGGTCTATCTAGACCTAAAAGTATCCGTAAAGTTGAACTTTTTCCAGCACCATTAGGTCCCAAAAATGCAGTAACTTCTCCCATTTCAGCCGTAAAGGATACGTTTCTTAGTATGTCTCCATCTTTGTAAGATTTTGTAACATCTCTTATTTCAATCTTATTTGTCATAATACGATACTCC
>CALIWM010000076.1:0-1770 GCA_938046645.1 uncultured Gemella sp.
ATTCAAAATGCTGTGGGAGACTACTTGTTGTTTGTTGACGGTGATGACTTTTGGAGTGACCAGCACTTTTTGAATCAACTTGATGAAATAACTACAGGATGCATTGATGATGTTATCGTTTTTGGCTACAGTTATTTTTATGATGATAGAATTTTAGATTTCCCTATATCTATGTTTGAGGAAAATATTTTAAAAGCTACTTGCTTTGGAATATTTAATGGTCCAAATTGGAATAAGTGTGTATCGAAAAAATTATTTCAAAAAGGCCTGAAATTTCCAGAGGGAATGGTGTCTGAGGATAGTTTATATTGTTCTCGGATCTTAAAAATGACAAAGAAATTTTCAATTCTTAATAGTACTCAATACATGTATCGACAGAACCGCAAAGGAAGTTTGACTAATGTCGTGAAAGAAAAAAATGTTCAAGATACTCTTGAAGGAATCAGGACGGGACTTTCTGACTTGAAAAACTATTCAGTTGAAATTCAAAAAGCTTTAAATATCTATTTTGCAATCTCATATATATCTATATTACCTTATGTAAATCAATACATTGATAATTTTAGAATCAAAGAGTTGCTTTATCAGTATAAGTATTTGCTAAAGTATGCAAAGTATATAGAGAACCGCGTATTTAAATTAACAGGTCTATTAGCTAATTTATTGGGGATAAAGTTTTCGATAAAACTATTTCCTGTTTTATTGAAGTTTTATAAATAGAGTGGATTAATTATGAAAGGAAAAATATGTCTAAACCAGCTATTTCAGTTATTATTCCAGTTTATAATGCACAAGACGGGATTAAACGCTGTGTAGATTCTCTTTTGAACCAATCATTTAAGAATTTTGAAATTATTCTTCTGAACGATGGTTCGAAAGATAATTCTTTAAATATTTTAAAAGAATATGAATTGAAGTATAGTTTTGTAAGAGTAATTGACAAACAAAATGAAGGAGTTGCAGTAACTAGAAATAAGGGGATTCTTCTAGCTGAGGGAGACTATACTATGTTCATGGATAATGATGATTTTGTTGATAGTGATTACATTGAAACTTTTTATCAGGCCATCCATGAGAAAAAGCTAGACTTGGTTATTGGTGGGTACAAACGTGTCAATCAGGATAACCAGATTATCTTTAGCCAAGATATACAGCAGTCAGAGTGGTCTAAGTATATTATAATGGCTCCTTGGGCCAAAGTTTACCGCACGGAGTTCTTGAAAACGAACAATCTAGAATTTTTTGACTATGGTATAGGAGAAGATATCATTTTTAACCTGGCTGCCTATAAGACAACAGATAAAATAGGATTGTTAGACTATAAAGGATATAATTGGTATTACAATAATCAGAGTATTTCTAACACCTCTCAGAGAGGTTTTTCGCCTAAAATTGATATCTTGGTTCTTTTTTCAAAAATATTAGAGCTGGGTAAGCCATCTGAGCTAGTAGTATACTACTTGAAAAGATATTATGTTTGGTATTTGCTTTTTTCTGGGAGATCCTCATCAGATCAAGAGTTTATTCATCAGTATATTAGGATTAAGGAATGGTTAAAAGAGAATAAACTCATCAGTACGATCTCTCCCTTGTCTAAGAAGGTTCAGGGCGAAAGGTTTCAGACTAAAATTTCACTTATTGTTTTTTTGAGCTTAGAGAAGTTAAGATTAGTTCCATTATTTGCTAAAATTTATTGTAAAGGGAAGAAAGATAATTGAAAGTTTTAATGATAATTCCTGCTTATAATGAGGAAGAAAGTATTTTAAATAC
>CALIWM010000077.1:0-4781 GCA_938046645.1 uncultured Gemella sp.
CATCCAGCACGAGGAACTTCATGCTCGGCACCGTAACCTGCACCGCCTGCTGCTTCGGACAATACAAATCCTTTTCGTGCTTGCGCCATTCATGCTTTACTGCTGTCATAATCAGACCTCCCTTTCTGGAAGAAAACATATGATTTCTTTTATCGTAAGGGAGGATTATGAAAGTTGGTTAAAAGAAATATATCTGCTTCTCTACTTATGGCTTACACTCACATATGGTTTTATGAAAGTCCAATATATACAGAGTCCAGCCACGATATATTTATTGAATTCTATTGATAATTCAATCCATTCCTTATGTGTATTTGTAACTTCAATAAATAAAATATTAAATCCAAGAAGTCCTTTAATCGGATTAATCATATTCAACTCCGAATTATAAACGTCAGTTGAAATTAATGTCCCTGCATGATTAACAGTAGCTAAAATATAATATATACTCCCCATATAAAAAATACCGAAAACAGTCACTATTATGATTAAACCTGAACTTTGAAGAAACAAAAAGTCTCCAAAAGTATTTACACCACCCAAATTAACAGAATATTTCTTTTGCAAATAGTACGTGACACGTTCTACAATACCACTAACAATCAAAAAACAAGAAAAGCATCCCCAAATACCATATAAAAATGGCAAAACCCAATATAAGAAAAACTCAAACTTTTGTAATAGTAATTGTATTATCTCTGGTAATAATGGTCCTAGATCTAATATATTCACATAATAATAATCACGCAAATGATTTATAAAAAGGGCCACGATAAATAAGATGGAAATAAATTTAGTGACCAAATCAATTCGCTTTACCAATAAATATACTATTATTTTAATTTTATTAACCATATACACCTCCAAGTTCTATAAACATGTACATTCTATTAATAAATATAATACCAAATTATGTGCGTATTATTTCACTCATTGTAAAACTTATAACCATAATAAGCATATTTATAAGAGATCACTTCCTAGAGCTTTATACAAATTAAATATAAATAATACACAAAAAGACTGCAACTAGAATACGGTAAGACCATATTCTGTCACAGCCTCTTCTACATTATTACTAAATTTTATAGTAAATATCGTCTGTTTTACCATCAATAAATATTTTTACTTCAGTATCTCCTCTATTAAGTTTAATAATTAAGCTCAATCCATATTTATATTTATATTGATAATTACTGTCAGTCAAATATAATAATTTATTTTCATCATTTATAAAATCTTCTTTTTTGTGGTTCCACCACGGCTTTACTTCAATAACAACTAAATTATCTTTATTACTTCCCCTTTTATGAATAACTATATCTGGAATAACGTCATCTTTTCCTATCTTTTTAACTGCATCTAAATTTCTATTAAATTCACAATCAACATTATATTCATTAATTAAATTTGATAAATAACACCCTAATTTATGAGCAATTGATCTTTCGCTTACGTGATGCCCCCCTTCAATACTTATTAAATATTGGTCATTTTCATATAACATATCTAATCCCAATTTTAAATTATTCCAAATACGCTTATCTATCATAATTTTCACAACCTTAATTTATAGTTATTAATCATCCATATCTTGCCAATAGCCATTAAAATGAGTAAGTGCATTGTGTGATGCAAAAAGAGCTTTAACTAAATTCATAAGTTCTTCCCGTGTCTTTCCATTGATATTTATATTTAAATCATCAATTCCATGTGAATTAACATTCAATAATTTCTCTAACTCCTTATGATTAGTATATGCATCACTTAAATTATTAAATTTACTAAATGTCTCAATAATACACCTCAATGGATTTGCCATATACTCAGGTTTATTTTGATGATATAGCCATTTTACTTCAGTCCATAAAGCATCATAACTATTAGTTAAATCATCATTTTCATTTTGAATATATTGTAGTTCTGTTTTTATATCACACTTTCTTAAATGAATTGTACTTTTATCATACTCAGATTTTTTATATCCTTTCCACCATTGATATCTACAATTTAAATAAAAATGTATATTGTGTGTCAAAATAAATATTTGATATTTCTCATCAGCAGCTTTTTTTAAGAGTTCCTGTATCAACATAATTATGAAATACTGCGCAAAATCATCATTACTACTCATAGGATCATCTAGAACAATAACTTTCTCTTTACCTTCTCCTTTAGTAATATTTGATAAATCTTGAATAAACCACAAAAAGGCCACTATATTTTTTTCACCAGTACTTAAGGATTTAATATCTCTCGGATTTCCATTACTATCATAAATCCTATAAGTCCTGTCCTCACCTACTTGCTTAAGACTAAAAGCACTATGTCCCAAATTTACTAATTGTTTATTAATAAAATCCATTGCACTTGACTCATCAATAATTTTGGCTTTAAACTCATATAATTTCTCTTGTTTTTCTGTAAGCACTTTACATTTTTCTTGTCTTGCCACCTCCAATTCATCATATATCTTCTTTTTTTGAATATAATCACGTTCTAATTCTTCATAATTATATTCTTGATTATATTTGGCGATATAGTTAAATTTCAATTTATTTTTAGCATCTTTTTGTTTAGTATGAAGACTATCCTTTTCTTTATTATGTTTTGCAATAATTTTATTGATTTTAGCAATTTTTTCTGTTAATTCTAATGGTTTTTCTATAAAAGGCATATCCATACTAGAATATGGATCTTTTGTATCTAAAATATTAATAATATCATTGAAAAATATATCATGTATACTTATTAAATCTAAAAGCTCTAGCCTAGCAGAGCTATATTCTGATTTTAATGTTGGTAAAAGTTCTTCCTCTATATTCTTTGTTTTTAAATCATTTAAGTAAATAACATACTCTTTTTGTACTGTCTGTTTTAATTCCTTTACTTTATTTTGAATCTCAACTGCTTTATTTGAGATTAGACTTTGTAACGCCTCCAACCGCTTAGGCTCTATACTATTACCACAAAATAAACATGTACATGGTTCTGATAGATTATGGAACCCAACACCTTCACAAATCCATTCTTGCACCTCAGGATTCGAAAAACTTATAACACTACTTTTTACAGCACTTTCTATTAAAAGGTCACTTACACTTTGAATAAGTGTTTTTATATCATAAACTGGATCATGTATTTCTTTAATTTCATTTAAATTAGTCTTATTAAGTATACCTTTATATAATTCTACTGAAGAATCATCCAATAAACATGCTTCTTCCTTATCGGCCTTATAATTGCTTTTATTATAACTAACACCAACTATATCAGAATGCTTATCTTTTAAAGATTTTGCCCCATCTTTATAAAACTTCTCTAAAGCATCATCAGACTGTTTAAATTGATTGCAAGAATTCTTCCACCTATTACCTAAAGTATCTAATTTCTCCTCATTAAGTTCAGCATTTATCTCATCAATTTCTTTTTTTATTTTATCAATTTGTGGTTGAACCTCTACATTATTACTACCAAGTGCTATTGCATCCAAACTTTCACTTTCATAAATAAAACTCTCTCCACCATAAAATATACGAACATCGTAGTTTTCTTTATACTCTTCATTAATAGCTTTTGAAATAGAGCTTTTTCCTGTTCCATTACGTCCATAAATAAAGTTTTTTCGTTTAAGATTTTTAAGCTTTGTATCAGAAAAAATATAATCAGGTAATTTTAATTCTTCAATCATAATATCTTTATGCTCCCCTTTATTACAACACCTAATAATAGTCAATATTAGAAGTAAAATAATATATAATTTCTACTTTTAATAATTTCAACTACCTAATCAACCCTAGATAATGTTATAGTAATATCTATATTTATGTATTTTCTCTAAATCTACCCTCCTCGCCCTAAAATAAAGAATCACATTTTCTCCAAAAATCTCTCTTTTATATATTTCTATAAATTAACAAAATATCCTGCATATATTAGTATAATTAATTTATTTTATAATTTTTATACTTAAGATAAACTTATTTATATTCACTTATCTAGCTATTACTTAATTAATAAAACTAATTTTGACATAAAGAGAGCCCCTATTCTAAACAGGGGCTTTCATTTTTACTCACTCGCTTCCACAAGTGCTTGTGTATACGGGTGTTTCGCTTCTTTGAGTCGTTTTGATTCGATGGTTTCTACGATTTGCCCGTCTTTCATGACGATGATTCGGTCTGTTACGGCTTGTAATAGGCCGATGTCATGGCTGACGAATACGTAGCCGAAGGGTTGTTCCGTATGGATTTTTTGTAATAGGTCTAGCACAAGTTTTTGGTTCACCGCATCAAGGGCTGATGTAGGTTCGTCAAAGAGTACTAGTTTTGGATTCATCAGCATAATCCGTGCTAATACAACACGTTGCAGTTGACCGCCGCTGACTTCATGAGGGTATTTATTAACCGTATTCTCAGGCAAATCTACTCGTTGCATCCATTTACGAATATCGTCCTTTGCTGCCGCCATATCCATAAGACCATAGTTGATATACGGCTCTAAAAGAAATGCTTCTAAGTTCATCCTCGGTGGAATCACCGCCAAAGGATTTTGAAACATCATCTGTAGTAAGCGATACACTTCCGTATGGTTTTGTATCTGCGATATATCTTCGCCGAATAATCGCAACGTGCCCGATGTAGGTTTTTCTAACATAGCAATCAGTCTAAGTAGAGTGCTTTTACCAGAACCACTACCACCTGCAATGCCTACTCGTTCATTGGGAGCCACGGAAAAGGATACGTTATCAACGGCGCGGACCGTATGATTGTGGTTCGTAT
>CALIWM010000078.1:0-28018 GCA_938046645.1 uncultured Gemella sp.
CTTCTGGGTATGTATTAGATACTAATTCATATCCTTTGTTTTCAAGTTCTTTGATCTTAGCTTTTACTTCAGCTTCTTTTGTTAATGGTGTATCTGAATCACCTTGTTCAGTAATAGCGTCAACACCTGGAATTGGATTTCCTTTTTCATCTACGAATGTTGTTTTCGCTTTTTGCGTATCTTTTACGTAGTTGATTGGTGTGTCTTGACTTGGATCTGTTGGAAGATTTGGTACTTCGTATCCTTTTGTTGGATCTGTTGGATCTACTGGTTTAAGTGGATTTCCATCTTTATCCTTCGGTGTGAATCCTGGTACGTATGGTAGTGTTTCTGTTGGTTGTCCTGGTTTTGTTGGATCTGTTGGATCGTTTGGATATTTGATTGGACTTGTTGGTTGTCCTGGAATGTTTGGTACCCATGATCCGATTGGTTTGTATGTTACTACTTCTGTAATATCTTTAGAATCTCCAGTTACATTTACTACAGGAACACTTGCTCTATCAGCTAAAAATCCTTTTACTACTGGTGATTTAACGGCTGGTAAGTCTTTAGCTTCTGACCAGTCTCCGTATGTAACTTCTTTAGTTACTAAGTTAACTTTAGCAGTACGAGTGAATTTAGCTTCTTGAATTTCTGTTCTTGGCGTATCGTTATCTCCTAACACTGGAGTTTTATCTTCATATACGTATGTGATTGTACGTGTTACTGTTTTGTTTAAATTACTTTCTTCTAATCCAGCTGGGTATTTAGATCCGTTTGGTTTGTTTGGATCTACTGGAGTTCCTGGTGTTTTCGGTTGATCTGGTGTTACTGTAACTTCTTTAGCTTTAAGTGTTACTTTGAACTCTTGATCAGTGTCTTTATCTTTATCGAACTTACCACCTTCTGGGTATGTATTAGATACTAATTCATATCCTTTGTTTTCAAGTTCTGCGATTTTAGCTTTAACATCAGCTTCTTTTGTTAATGGAGTTTCTGATCCACCTTGTTCAGTAATTTCAGCTACTCCTGGAATTGGGTTTCCTTTTTCATCTACGAATGTTGTTTTCGCTTTTTGGATAGCTGTATATTTAACAACATATTCATAATCTTCATCAGTTGCTGTTGTTGCTTGTACTGGTACTTTTTCAACACTTGCGATATATCCTTCTTTCTGAGGGACTGTTACTTCTGGAAGATTTGTATCTCCGTTACCTTTCCAGTTAATGTAGATTGGTTTTTTATTCTCATCTACTTCTGCTTTTCCGTCTGCAGTTAATTTAACTGTTCCTGTGTAGCTTACAGTTTGTTTTTCAGCAGGGAATACTTCTGTACCTGCAAGGTCTTTAACATCATCTGCGTATACGTATTTGATTGTACGGTTTACTTCTTCTACTTTTGTTTTCTTAACGTATGAGTAAATTACGTTGGTTAAATAAGCATTAGGGTTTAATCCTAAGTTTTTGATTTCATCAGCTGTGTATACATCACGAACACGTTTGTCACTAATGTTGATTGTCCCAGCTGGACCTTTTGGAGGTAAGTTCACAAGAATATAGTCTGTGTCGTTGATTTTTTTAACTAATTCTGGAACTTGAGCAGTCACATCGTATTTTTTACCTAAGACATTTTTAGTATCATAAGTTCCATCATTTTGAATTTTAGCTTCACCGTTATATTCTGTTGGTTCGTAAGCAATAACTTTTCCAGTCTCTAAATCTGTTAATTTTAATACAACAGCTCCTGTTTCAGCAGCACTTGAATCAGCTATTGAACTTGCTACAACCCATCCATTATTTACTTTTGTTGTAACATCTTCAGGTTGGCCATTTACAGATTTCCCTCCTGTTACTGTTAAAGTAGCTGCAGTTTTATCATTACCGATTGTACTTCCGTCTTTAACATGCCCTAATTCGTTATAAACAATTTTAGAGTAATCATCTGCAAAAGTACGATCTGTAACTACTTTTTCAATACCTACTTTAGCTAAATCGAATGCCACAGTAGATCCTGGTTCAATTTCTCCTTCAATTACTTCTGCTACTATTTCTGTAGGTGATTTTAAAGTAACCTTCAATTTGAAATTACCATCACGTCCATCATTAAGAATCCAAACTTTGTTTTCATTGGCTTTAACATTTGACCAACGGTTTGTCGGACGATAAGTTGCATCTGTATCACTTACTGTATCACTTCCGCTATTTAACTTTTTGAAGTATGTGAATTCATCACTTGGTAGTTTTACTGTGAATGTTGAACCTTTTCCATAACTGATATCATCATCTGTTTGTAGAAGAAGAGCATCATTTTTCCCTATTCGTTCTGCACCCTTATATTTCATGCCGTTACCTGTTAAAAGGCTAGCCATTGTTCCATATTTATTTGTATCTGGTTTAGTTGCAAGGTGTGTATAAGTGTGTTCTACTACCGTTTGTCCATCAACTTTAATTGTAGCTTTATATGGTGTATCTTCAGAAACAGCTGGTGGAAGATATCCACTACCAGTCAAATTAGCTGCCGAGTATGTTGTTACCGCATAATTTTTCGCAAGTTCATTCCATTCGATTACATAAGTAACAGTTCCTGTTTCATTTGCGATAGCTGGTTGTTCAGCTACACGCTCATCATATGTCATACCATTCTTCTGACGTTGAGTAAAATATGGAATATCAGTACCTCTATTACCTGTAGAAGTTTTCCAATCTACTGCTTTTACCTTACCTATAACTGTACCATCTTCTGCAGTGATTTCTGTACCGTTCTTAAATGATGCTCCAAAGTCAGCTAAATTGCTAAGAGAAATTGTAGTAGTGTCACCTTTTTCAACTTTAGAAGTATCGAATATCACATCGATTCCCCATGCTGTTGGTGCAGTGTTCTTATCATTCATAGAGATATAAGCATTTTGAACATTTACTACTGCATTCCCTTTTTGAACAATACCTTTACCTGTAATTGTCTGAGCTTTAGCATCTGCATCAGATAATACTGATTCTACTTTACCACGGTGTCCAGCACGTTGCATTGTTACGTACACTGCTTCGATTGCTTTTTCTAATTCTTTACGTTGTTGATCTGCATCTTCTTTTGTTGAAGAGTCTGAGTTGAAGATATCTAATGCTTTTGTGATTTCTTTTTCAGATGTCGCTACTGCTGCTTTGATTTCTACTTTAGGAGCTTCTTCTTTTACTTGTTTTGTTGCGAATGTTGTTGCAGCTTGGTTTACTGCTTTCGCTTCTGAAACTGCTTTTTCTAAGTTTTCTTTAGCTACTTTAGTTTCAGATTTTTCTTCTTTTTTAGCTTCTTCTTTTTTATCTGCTGTTTTCTCTGCAGTTTTTTCAACTTTGTTTAAGTTGTTGATTGCTGCTTCTAATGCTGCTACTTGTGCATCTACTTCAGCTTGTGTAGCTGTTGTTGAAGCCGCTAAATCTTTAGCTTTGTTTAATTCTACCGCTGCACTAACAGTTTTAACTTGTTTGTCTTCTGATAACTCTTGTCCTGCTAGCGTTACGAATAGGTCATCTAATTGACTGATTTTAGCTTGAAGAGTCGCTTTGTTCACCTCTTTTTTAGCTTCAGCTTTTACTTCAGCTTTTGGTGTTACTTCTACTTCTTTTGCTTCTGTAGTTTTTTCCGCTACAGCTGGTTTTGTTTCAACTTTTTCTTCTGTTGATTTTTCTGCTGCTACTTTCCCAGTAGTTGCTACTGTTGCTTCTTGTTTGTTAGTGTCTGATGCTTGCGCTGCTCCCCCTAAAAACATAAAAGCAGAAGCAATTAGAACCGACGCAGTTCCAGCATTAAATTTCTTAATACCGTAATGGTTAATTTTTTCGAATTGCTTCTTATCATTCATTTTTGTATTGTTCTTACTAAACATTATCTTCTCCTTTTTTCTTACTTTTATAAATAAAGACGTATAAAAAATTTAAACAATTATAGTATAATTTTAAATACCCTTGACCTGAACACACATAAAATTCTAACTATATTTTTTTTAAAAAATTTTACGTTTAATTATATCATTTTTGAAAAATAAAATCAATATGAATTTTATTGAAAACCTTATAAAACACTATATTTCAGTTGTATAAACAAAACTATACATGAAAAATATGCGTGCTTTTTTTCTATATTTTCATTAAAATTAAAAAAAAAAAAAAAAACATATATTTTTTTATATTTAGGACATTATTTAAAACTAAATATTCCACCGTTCAAAAATATATTTAATGTTTTAAATTTTTCTTTTTTATAAAACAAGTAACCTTACCATAACTTTTACATGAATTTTTGTAATTAAAATAAACACTACTTTTACAATATATAAAGTAGTGTTTATTTTGAAAATATTTAACGTATTAATTTTCTATCTTTTTTCCAAAACTTAATGATGCGATTAACATTAGCGCTCCTAGTACTGCACCAATTACTAAAGCCAATAGATACATAGGCCAATTACTTACAGCACCTGCTAAAATAGCGAAGATTCCTCCGTGTGGAGCTTTTGATACAGCTCCAAAAGTCATACTTAACGCTCCAGCGATACCACTTGAGATGAATAATGGCGGGATAACACGTGTTGGGTTACTTGCTGCAAATGGAATAGCACCTTCTGTGATGAATGATAATCCCATTACGTAGTTTACTAACGCTCCACTACGTTGAGCTTTTGGCCAGATGTTTTTGTTGATTGTTGCTGAAATTGCGATTGCTAACGGAGGTACCATACCACCAATCATAACCGCAGCCATTACATCACTTCCTGCTGAACCTGCAGATGTTAATAATGCTGTACCTGTTACGTAAGCTGCTTTGTTAATTGGACCACCCATATCGATAGCCATCATCGCAGCTACTACGAATCCAAGGATGAATTTACCGCTTCCGTTAAGACTTTCGATAAAATGTTTTAATCCTTCCATAACACTTGCCATCGGCGCGTTGATTAGGAAGATCATTAATAATCCCATGATTAGCGACCCTAAGATAGGGAATAGGAAGATTGGTTTAATACCATCTAATGAACGAGGCATCCAGCTGAATGCAATTTTTAATACTTGGATAATTCCACCAGCTAAGAATCCGGCTACTAATGCTCCTAAGAATCCTGAAGGAGTGTATGCTAGTAAGTCACTTTTCAGACCTAGAATACTTGGATCCGCTAAAATACCACCGATCATACCAACGATGAATCCAGGACGGTCAGCGATAGAACGACCGATGAATCCAGCTAGGATTGGTAACATCATACTAAATGAAATTTTACCGAAGTAGAATAACACTTCTGCAACTTTGTTGTAAGATGGATCTTCTGGATCAAATGATTTAATACCCCAGATGAATGATAATGCGATAAGAATACCACCAGCTACTACGAATGGTAGCATGTTACTTACACCTTCCATTAGGTGTTTGTATGCACGACGTCCGATACTTTCATTTGCTGAAGAATCTTCTGAAGCATCTGCTGCTCCGTCGTGTTTGTAGATAGGTGCTTTTCCATCTAAGATCGTTTGGATAAGTTCTTCTGGCTTGTTAATTCCGTCAGCTACTTTTGTCATAATTGTTGGACGTCCATCAAAACGTGCAACTTCTACTTTTTTATCAGCTGCAACGATGATTCCCGCAGCTCTTTCGATATCTTCTTTTGTAAGTTTGTTTTCTACACCGATTTGACCGTTTGTTTCTACTTTAACATCTAGTCCCATCGCTTTAGCTGTTTCTTTGATTTTTTCTGCAGCCATGAATGTATGGGCAATACCTGTTGGACAAGCTGTTACCGCAATGATATATGGTTTTTCTCCACTTGGAGCTTCTGTTTTTTCTTCTTTTGGAGCTTCTGTTTTCGCTACGAAGTCTGCGAATACTTTTTCTACATCTGCTTTCGTAGTAGCTTTATCTAATCCTGCTTTCACATCTGCATCCATAAGCGCTTGTGATAATGAAGCTAGAGCTTTAAGGTGCTCGTCTGCTCCACCATCTGGTGCGCAGATCATAAAGATGTGTTTTGCAGGTTGTCCGTCAAAACTTTCCCACTCGACACCTTCGTCACTTTTCGCATAAACGATCATCGCTTTATCAAAGTCTGCACTTTTAGCATGAGGGATAGCTACGTTTTCTCCTACTCCTGTAGTTGATTGAGCTTCACGAGCTAGCAACGCATTTAAGAAGTTTTCTTTACTAGCGATAATATTTTTTTCCACTAACATGTTTGTTAGTTTATCCAGAGCTTCTTTTTTATCAGCAGCACTGAATCCGAATTGAACTAAGTCATAATTTAGAACATCTGTTAATTTCATTTCTTTCTCCTTTGTTAATTTCATATTTCCGAGGAAATATTTTATTTTTTCTATAAATAATTTAGGACTTTTGAGCCCCCCCAGAATTGCCTATCGAAGTTTTATTTTTCGGCTTCGAATTTTGGGAATCTATTTTTTATTTTCCCACCGTTAATCTATCAAAGCCTTATTTTAATTTCTTAACTTCAATTTGTGGTAGTAATTCTTCAATTAGCTTTTTGCTTCCTACTCCTACTGAGAATGATGTTGCACCACCTGCAGCTGACGCATAGCGTAGAGCTTCTTGGTAGTCTTTTGTCTCATTGTATTTCGCAACAAACATCGCAAGCATACTGTCTCCTGCCGCAACAGTAGACACTATCTTACCTTTAGCTACATTTACTTCGAATACTTCTTTATCTTCAGTTAGTAGTAAAGCTCCGTCTGCTCCACGTGAAACAAGGACATTTTTCGCTCCACGTTCTTGTAATTTTTCAGCGTATTGTAAGATTTCTTCTATACTATTTAAGGTTACACCGAACATTTCTCCAAGTTCGAATTCATTCGGCTTAACTACGAATGGTTTGTACTGAAGTGTCTCTAACACTAATTCTTTATTACTATCTACTACTAATGTAGCTCCTGATGCAGATACTCTTTTCGCTATAGCTTTAAAATCCTCTACACCCATTCCCGCAATAACATTACCTGATAAGAATACCACATCTTCTTTCGTCAGCACTTCTAATTTTGTAAAGAAGTCGCTCACGTTATCTAGGTTTACACTACTACTTTGACCGTTAATTTCAGTCTCAGTTTCTGTAGTTAGCTTCATATTGATTCTAGTCGCTCCACGAGTTTCTACAAAATCATGTTTTACACCTAGTTTATCTAGTTCTGATTTTATAAAATACCCTGTGAATCCGGCAACAAATCCCCACGCCTTACTATCAACACCAACGTTGTTTAATAAGATAGAGATGTTAATACCTTTTCCACCTACTACGTACTTCGCTTCTTGAGTTCTGTTTAACTTTCCAAGTGCAAAATTTTCCGCCGTCGTCAGCATGTCAACAGCTGGATTTAAAGTAATTGTATAATACACTGTTAGTCCTCCTTTATACTTTTTACTTCTATTATATTTTTAAATTTCTTATATTCTTCTGGAACTTCATAAGATACGATGGTTACATCATCTAATTCGGCGAATTTTTGGAATTTTCTATGTCCAAACTTCGATTTATCAGCAAGAATGTATTTTCTCTTACCATTTTTTAACGCCGTAGCTTTGATAAACGCTTCATTCTCTTCAGCTGTTGTTACACCGAAAGTTTCATCTATTCCATTGCATCCTACAAAACACATATCGAAGCTGTATTTCTTCAGTTGTTCGATAGCGACCGAACCGATGACAGCTTGTGTAGAATGTTTTATCGTTCCACCTAATATTATTGTATGAATTTTGTTATTAATAAGTTTCGGTAAATGATATGTTGAATTCGTCACAACGGTTATTCTTCTATCACGTAGATATTCTATCATTTCATATGTCGATGTCCCCGCATCAAGATAAATCGTCTGTCCTGATTGTAAGATATTATCGCAAATGTACTTTGCAACTTCTCTTTTTTCTTGTAGGAAGTCTGCACGTTTTGCTTCAACACTTTCTTCACTACCTCGGGCTGCTGAGCGTTTCATCGCACCACCGTGTGTTCTATATAATAAGTTTTTATCTTCTAAATTCGTAAGATCTCGTCTTATCGTAGCTTCTGAAACATTACAATACTCCATCAACTCTTTTAGATTCAACGAACCTCTTTCATCTAATAAATCTAAAATTTTATTCCATCTTTCATTCAACATTTTCTTCTCTCCTAACTCCCATGATTATTATATCTAATATAATATAGCTATTCAATCAAATTCAAGCAAAAACACTCATAAATAATCAAAATAAATGATTAAAATGAGTGTTTTATTTTTAATATTTGATTGTTTTTCTAAATGATGAGCGATTTTTTATTTTCATATTTGTTTCTAAAGAGTTTTCATGATACTTATAAAAGAATGTTAAATAGAATTTCCAAACCCTCACTGCAAAGATTTTTTAGCTCGATTGATGAGCGTTTTAATAATTCCATCACCTAGTCCTTGAAAATTCTAAACTTACATCACTTGATTTTTACTACTCATAAGTATTATACTTTAAAGTAGTAAAATTATTTATAGAATTCATCTAATGTAACTACAACTATATCCTCTTGTGCAGAAATATCATTATTTTTTACGAACAAATATTTATAAGTGGTATATTTATCAAAAATCTCTGCTCTTTGAGATAGTAAATCTATAGTTTTTGACAATTTAATAGATTCACGCCACTTACATTCTCCTACTATCATCTTCTTATCAAGAATAGAATCTACTACAACATCTACTTCTTGAACATTCCCTTTTTTATCTTTACCCCACCAACGTCCAAAGGTTTTCGCGATGAAAGGTAGTTCTTTTTTTATATTCACCCTACGTAAATACTGTCTTGAAATTTCTTCAAAAATAGGTCCTATAAAGTTTGGCAAATCACTTAACGCCTCTTCCGCATAGATTTCTCCATATCCTCGCTCTATTTCTCCTCTTACAGAAAACACATAACGATACCAAAACGCTAAGAAATTTTTAGTAATAATATAACGACTAGTTTTCCCTTTTAAGGAATTAGCTCCGAAAGGAATTACTCTTTCTATATAATTCAAGTCTTGTAAAACTAATAGATACTTGGAAACTATATTACTTTCAAGTTTTGTATAACTAACGATTTCTCCTAATGTATTCGAACCACTAGCTATCGCCTGTAATACTGCATTATAATTCGCAGGTTCTCTGAATTCTTGCTTCATAAGAAGAATACCTTCATTATACAGATATCCATTAATACCAAAATACAACTCTTTTATATTTTCTTCAAATGATAATTTCTCATCTATTAAAGATAGATAATACGGTGTTCCACCAACACAAGCATAGTATTTAATCTTATCTTCATTACTAACATTCGGATAGAATTTTGCAGAATCATAGTAATCTAATGGGTTAACCTTAAGTTGACCTGTTCGACGCCCGAACAAAGGACTTTTCTCACCTAAAACATGATTTTCCATAAAACTCATAGATGAACCACAAAGGATTAAAAAAATATTAGTATCCTTCAACTCATGATCTATTACGTGTTGCAATATCGAATTTAGAGATTTATTCGCTGTTGCTGCATACGGATATTCATCAATAATCAATACCAACTTATCATTTCCAAACTTTTCTTTTATCAAACTAAAGAAATTATTCCAATTCTCTATATTCGGGAAGTTTTTTAATCCAATTTTTTCACCTAGAATTTTAGAAAACTTCTGGAGATTCAATAGATCATTCACTTCTTCAGCAGGTAAATATAATGAATTTTTATCTTTTACAAATTCAGTTAGTAAAAATGTCTTCCCTATACGACGTCTCCCATAGACAACAGCCATCTGAAATCCATCTTTATTATACATTTGTTCTAAAGAACTCAACTCTTTTTCTCTTCCTAAAAACATAAATCCACCTTCTTTTTCTTTTATTCGATGATTTTACTACTCATAAGTATTATACTTTAAAGTAGTAAAATTATCAAATGTGAAAAGTAATAAGAACTATCTTAAACTCAGAGAGTTTCAAGATTTAAAACTATATTTTTTTAACCTATATTTCAAATTACTTCAATGAAAAAAGGTTCAAGTTTTATACCTGAACCTTTTTATCTATCTAATAAGTCATCTTATTAATTATCTTCTTTTTTTGAAAGCTACTTCTTCTTCAGCTCTGTTTAGTTTTTGAAGTCTTCTGCTTCTTGCTCCACCAGCAACTGCTACAGTTTCTGCTTGATGAGTTTCTTCAACTTGAGGAGCTGGAGTTTCTACTGCTGGCGCAGTTTCGACTTGCGGTGCTACCTCTACATGTTGTTCTGGTGTAACATGCACTTCTTGTGGTTCTTGCAGTGGTTGTTCTTCTTGAACTTCAGTCACAACAGGTTGTTCCTGTACTCCATGTTGCGCGTTTGGATTGAACCCTTGTGGTTGTCCCCCATGTTGTGCATTTGGATTAAACCCTTGTGGTTGTCCTCCATGTTGTGCATTTGGATTGAACCCTTGTGGTTGTCCTCCGTGTTGCGCGTTTGGATTGAATCCTTGTGGTTGTCCTCCGTGTTGTGCGTTTGGATTGAACCCTTGTGGTTGTCCTCCGTGTTGCACATTTGGATTGAATCCTTGTGGTTGTCCTCCGTGTTGCACATTCGGATTAAATCCTTGTGGTTGTCCTTGGAATCCTTGTCGCGGACGTCCTTGTGGGGCATTTGGATTGAATCCTTGCGGTTGCCCTTGGAATCCTTGTTGTGGACGTCCCTGCGGTGCGTTTGGATTGAATCCTTGTGGTTGCCCTTGGAATCCTTGATTCATACCATTGTTGAATTGTGGTTGATTCGGAATTGGATTACCGAATTGATCGTATTGAACTGGTTGTCCAAATGGATTTGCAAATTGGCTATAGTATTGTTGAGCTTGCGGTGTTTGTCTTAAGAAGAATCTAGCAAACTCACTGTTTGAGTTAGTCTCTACCGCATTTGATGGTAGTGACATTAACACAAAGAAGAATACAATAGCATAAACCGGAGTTAATAAATACACTGAGAAATAACTTAAAATGTAATATAAAGCTATTAAAATAACAATTCCCCATGTTGCAAAACCTACATCACGTAGTCTTCTTGCGAAACTTGCAGTTAGAGGTAAAATTAAAATAAGTCCAGCTATAATAATAAATATTCCAAATGCTAATCCTGTTTGAAGAGTAGATACTCCATCACTTATCGCTCCTCCACCTAATAGGTAGTCTGCACTACTGCTTGATTTTCTACCAATACTAGTAAATGAAGAAAATATACCTTGGAATACTATAACTGTTAGTAAGATAAGTCCTCCTAAAATACTCCCTACAGGAAACCAGTGTCCAGATACAGATGTATACCCTGTAAAGTCCACGAACCCTTTAAAGAAGTCTTTAAAAGAAGAACCATAAGTAACATGTTTACGTCTTTGGTCTATCATAAAACCCTCCTATTGTAATAAAGATAAATTATATAACTATAATATAATAAAGAGTAACTATAGTCAATTGAAACCTGGTTATTCTCTGTAATTTTACAACCTTTAGAAATTCAAATAAAGATTAATTTCACATTATACTTTCTATCGAGCAGATCACTTCTTCAAAAAATAAACCCTAGGTACTTTTTCAATACCTAGGGTTTCCGTTATATTCTATATGTCTGTTCGTTTCAACACTTCTCGCGCTTCTTTTATAACATCTTCTATTATGTTCTTAACAGGACGAATTTCAGTCACTAACCCCGCTATTTGTCCTGCCATAACAGATCCGTTTTCTACATCACCATCGTAAACAGCACGTCTTAATGATCCAAGCGTTAACTCTTCTAATTCCATAAGAGTTGAAGATTGTTCTTCTAGTTCATGATATTTTTTTGTAAGTTCATTTTTAATGCCACGCACAGGCGCTCCGAATTTTTCTCCAGTTAAGGTAGTAGATGTATCGACCGCTTCTAAGATCATATTTTTATATGCATCTGTCACCGGACATTCTTCTGAAGCTAAGAATACCGTTCCCATCTGAACTCCACTCGCTCCTAAGCAGTATGCTGCAGCCATTCCACGTCCATCACCTATACCACCAGCCGCAATTACAGGAATACTCACCGCACTTGTTACCTGAGGTAATAGCGCCATAGTCGTACTAGTTCCAACGTGTCCTCCAGCTTCCATACCTTCGACAACAACAGCGTCACAGCCTAACTCTTCCATTTTCACCGCAGCTTTCACAGAAGGAATAACTGGAATAACTTTTATCCCCGCTTCTTTTAAGCGTGGCATGAATTTTCTAGGTGTTCCCGCCCCTGTTGTGACGATTTTTACACCTTCTTCAATAACAACATCGATTATTTCATCGATATTCGGCATCATCAGCATTAGATTAACCGCAAAAGGTTTATCGGTAAGCTCTTTACACTGTTGAATCTCTTTACGAAGTTCTTCAGGACTTACTCCTCCTGAAGCTAGTATTCCTAACGCTCCTGCATTAGATACCGCCGAAACAAGTTCATGTCTCGCTATTTGCGCCATCGCTCCTTGAAAAATTGGATACTTTATCCCTAAAAGGTTAGTAATTGTCATAACTATTCTCCTCTATCGATTTTTTTATTATGTCCTAGCTATACTTCCTAAAAAGCACTCTTAATCATCATATTAGAAAATAAATCTAGCAACTACGTAGCAAACTATCATCAAAATTACTGATGATAAGAAGCACGCTGTGAATACTCTCACACCACGTTCTTTAATTACTTTAAAGTTAACACTCATACCAAGAGCTGCCATTGCCATACCTAAGAAGATATACGCTGCATCAACGAAGAAAGGAGCTAATGGTTTTAAGAAAGTGACATAACTCCCTAAAATACTCATAAAGATAAACCCTAGAATAAAGTACGGCATAGGAACTTTACCTTTCGTTTCATCTTGAGTTTTTTTATTAACTACAATCAGCACACCTGCCACAACGATAAGCATAAGAACACGTGACAACTTAGTAAGAATCGCAGCATCAAGAGCTACTTGACCTCCTGCACCCCCAGCCGCAACTGCGTGAGCTATTTCATGAAGACTTCCTCCAGTAAATACTCCGTAGTTGTACGCATCAAGACCTAAATAAGGTTGCAAGGTTACTTCTATCAAGGTAAACACTGTACCAAGTATCGCTACTACGGCAACAGCAAGGACACTGTTATCAGTTTTCGCACGTAGTTGACCGCTTACCCCCATAACTGCCGCAGCACCGCAGATACCACAACCACATGAAGAAAGTAAGGCAAGTTCATGATCAACTTTAAACGCGCGGCACATAAAATAAGTTAAAGTTATCATAAATAGTACAATAAAGAAGGCAACGACTAATGTTTTCTTCCCTTCGGCTAAAAGTCTATCTAACGCTAACTTAAATCCGAGTAAAATTATCCCAAGGCGCAAGAACTTATTACTTATAAACGGAATATCCGCCTTAACCTGCTCTTTCAATCCTTTCGACGTTTGTAACGCCATACCAATAACAAGCGCAATTACCAAGTGTCCAAAAAGTTTTAACGCTGGTACTTGCGCAAGATATTTCGCAGCTAACGAAATAACCAACATTATACCTAAGGTATAATAAAAATTAACACTCTTAAATCTTTCCATAAAAGATTTCCCCTTTTTATAATATTTGTAAAAAGTACATATAACTTAATTATACTACTTCCAGTACTTCTCTTCAAGGAATCATTAAAATTAATAGCATCCATCAATAGTTTTTTAAATAAAAATTTCAATAGATTTCTAAAATTCTACAATAATAAAAAGACGTAACTTTGAAAGCTACGCCTTTTATAATTTTATTATCCTAGTAGTACAAATAAATAGTGGGCTACAATACCCGCGACTATACCGCCTATTGTGTGAGAAAGAATGGCTTTTGAAGATAATTTTCTAACTCCAAGTGCATCCATCATACCGATGTGTGTACTTAAGTATCCACTCCAGCACATTCCCATCGCTGTAAATACTGCGATATCATTTGGTCCAATAAGACCACTTCTTAGGAATTCTGGTACTAATGAGATCGCTCCTCCTACAGCTCCTAGCGCTGTAATTGGGAAGGCAATTGCTTCTGCTGAATGGAATCCAAATAATGGTTCAAGAATAAATTTTAATTTTTCACCTAACCAAGGTAGGAATCCAACTCCTTCATAGGCTGCTCCAGTATATCCTCCAGCAGGCATTTTGAATGTTAACATCATTACAAAAGTACAAACGATAAGCACTCCTGGAATAATAGCCATACCCATTTCTACTCCTACTTTACCACCTTCTAAGATAGTATCTAAAGTACGTTGGAATAGATTTCCATCACGTACGATTCTAACTTTATCCAGTGATTGACCTTCAACTTCAGCATCCACAACCGCATCTTCAGCTTCATCTCCGTAGTATTTCTTAGTTTGTCTTAACATTAGACGCACACTTATTATACTACCTATAATAGCTCCAACATTCCCAATAATCGCTGCTTTTACAAAACCAGCTCCTTGTCCCATCATAAACATCGTTACGATAAGCCCCATACCGAATGCTGTCCCTAAGTTACATAACGCTGGAACTTGGTATTTTTTAAAGAACGCTATAAAACGTTTATCTTTCGAGAATGGAATAATTGCTGGGTTATCTGATAAATACGTCGCTACTGCTCCAGTTACACTGGCCCCAGGCATTCCCCAAAGAGGTTTCATAAGCGGTGCAAATATTTTATTAATTAACGCTATCGCCCCAAACTCTGATAATAGAGCACTCATTGCTCCGGCAATAACAGCCATCGCCATAATGAAAAATACTGTATTCAGTAATAAATCATGAGCTGTTGCCATCATCGTTTTAAACATAAGCGGTGTTCCCATTTTTCTCGCCATAAGTCCAAATATTGAGAAGAATATCGCTAAAAAGACAAATGTTTCTAAACTTACAGCCTTTTTAACAACTACATTCTTTTTATGTTTTTTTGTTGTTTCTTCGCTCATAAAAAAATCTTCCTTTCATAATTTTTTCGTTCTAATATTTTATTTTCAATTTCAATCTCCTCAAACTGTAATAATACAATTTAATTTATACATTATACCATAAAACCTTTGGTGTCGCAACTATTTCTATATTATGATAACTAATTAAAGTACAATTTTAGAATATAACTATTTCTTGAGATATTATGGCTAATTATCCTCTTGTATTTTTCATTAATTTATTCTCTATTTATTATAATATCTATTTATTTATAAAGATTAATTTTTTACAAATTTTATTATTTATTTATCTTGCTACTTAACATATTTTAATTTTTAAAATCTATAGATTAATAGTTTAGATAAAATAACAATATTTATTATTCTAAATATTCGTAAATATAAATAAATATTGAATTTATTCCACCTATATGTAAGTTAGATTAATTGCAATAACATACCTTTTTTGGTAGAATTAAAAGGCAACAAAAAAATGTATAGGAGAAAAAAATTAATGCGATTGAAAAATGAAAATAATAATAAAATTTTAAAGTTTTCAATTAGAAAATTATCTCTTGGTGCAGCACCGGTTGTAATCGGGGCTTTATTTTTTGGAAGTCATGTACCAAGCGAAGCGCTTGCTAATGAAAACAACTCAAGCGTTAAGTATACTTACTTAGCTGAAAATGAATTGACCGAAGCAGAGAAAAGCTTAATCAAAAGAAGTATACCTCAAAATGTAAAAAACAACGAAACATATTATATGGTTTATAAAAAAGAAGCTAAACCTTCTTCAGAAATTAAATCATTACCAAATACTGGGCAAAGCTCACTACCTGTAGCTGGACTTGGAATTGGGACTGCGGTATTAGTAGTTCTTTTAATGTCGAAAAAACACAGAAACAAAGTTCTTAGCGTTGTGTTAATCGGAGCTATGGGACAAAGCATGGTTATGCCTTATCAATCATTCGCTTTCGAAAACAAAGAGTTAGTACGCTACAACACACAAACAACAGTTGCTAATTCTAGTGAACTTGCGAATGGTGTAATCGACATCGATGGATATCGTTATGTTGGATATTTCACACTTAGCGATTTAGGTGTATTACCTCAAGAAGAACAAAAAGTTCTTCCAAAACCAACACAACCAATAGTTGAGCCGACACAACCTCAACCAACTCCGACACCTAAAGTTGAATACAAAACTACACCTGAAGTAGCACCTAAAACATTAGTAGAAAACAAACCTGAACTAAAGTCTACTACTGAAGCTGTTCCTTTCAAAACTATAGAACAAACTGATGCTTCTTTACCTAAAGGGCAAACTAAAGTTGTTCAAGAAGGGGTTAATGGTGAACAAATAGTATTTAGTGAAGTAACTACTGTTGATGGACAATCTACTAGTAAAGTTATTAAAACTTCAATTACTAAACAACCTGTTAATAGAGTAGTTGCCGTTGGTACTAAAGAAGAAGTTTTACCTACACCTGTTACTCCAACAGCTCAAGTAACTCCAACTGAAGGTGAAAAAGTTCCATCTGTAGTAAAACCTGAAGTTGTAACTTCTACAGAAGTAGTTCCTTTCCAAACTATTGAGCAACCTGATGCTTCTTTACCTAAAGGACAAACTAAAGTTGTTCAAGAAGGGATTAACGGGGAACGTACTACTTTAACTGAAGTAACTACTGTTGATGGTAAACAAACTAGCAAAGTACTAGGAAACACAATCACAAAACAACCTGTAAACAAGGTTATTAATGTGGGAACTAAGGAAGAGGCTACTCCAACTCCTCAACCTGTTAAACCAGAAGAGCCTAAACCGACTCAACCTGAAACTCCAAAACCTGAGGAAAAAGTTGATAAAACAGCACTAAAAGCTCAAATCGATAGAGCTCTTGCACTTATTCCTGCTGATTACTCAGCTGCAAGCTACGAAGCTCTTAAACCAATTTTAGCAGCTGCACAAAACGTCTACGCTTCAGATTCTGTAAAACAACCTGAAGTAGATAGCGAGACTGCTAAACTTAAAGCTGCTATCGATGCACTAAGTGTTGATAAAACAGACTTAAACAAAACTATCGCAGATGCGAAATCAAAAACTAAAGAACACTACAGTGATGCATCTTGGGCAAACCTTCAATCTGTATTAGCTGAAGCTGAAAAAGTTACAAATAACCCAGCAGCAAAACAAAGCGAAGTGGATCATATTAACGAGAAGCTTAAAGCCGCTATTGCTGGATTAAATACAGATAAGACTGAACTTGAAAAACAACTTGCTGATGCTAAGTCTAAGACTGCAACTGATTACAGTCCTGCGACTTGGTCTGCATTAGAAGAAGCGAGAAAAGCTGCTCAAGAGGTAGAAGATAATGCTACTGCTACTCAAGCCCAAATCGATGAAGCTGCTAAAAAACTTAAAGCCGCTATCGACGCTCTTAATGTTGATAAAACAAAATTACAAGAACAATTAAAAACTGCAGAAACTAAACAAGAAGCTGACTATAGCCCTAAAACATGGAATGATTTTAAACAAGCTGAAATCAAAGCTAAAGAAATCAACAACCAAACTACTCCACTTCCTAAACAAAGTGAAATAGATGCGGCTACTAAAGCCCTTCAAGACGCTATTAAAGCTCTTGCTGTAGATAAAACTGCATTACAAAACGCTATTAACACAGCTAACAGCAAACGAAAAGAAGAATACACTACTCAAACATGGAAAGCTTTAGAAGAAGCTCTTGCAGCAGCAAACCCTGTAAATGCAGATGGAGCTACTACTCAAAGTAAAGTAAATGCAGCTACTGAAAAATTAGAAGAAGCTATCAAAAACTTAGTTCCATTAACCGAAAAACCGATACTAAAATTCGTTGATACTGACAAGAAAGTATTAGATAAAGAAGTAGTCGCTAAGTATTCTCTAGAAAATCCAACTAAGACAAAAATTAAATCAATCACAGCTACTCTGAAAAAAGATGGAGAAGTTGTTAAGACTGTAAATCTAACGGAAGATAATCTAAATGCTTTATTAGATAATCTAAAATACTTCCAAAAATATACTCTATCTACTACTATGGTTTACGATAGAGGTAATGGTGAAGAAACTGAAACTTTAGAAGATCAACCAATTCAATTAGATCTTAAAAAAGTTGAAATTAAAAACATCAAAGAAACAAACTTAATAAGCGTTGATGAGAATGGTAATGAAACTGACAACAGCTTACTTAATGCTGTTCCTACGAATATAACTCCGTTATATTTAAAAGTTACAACTCATGATAACAAAGTGACAAAACTTTCTGTTGATAAAATAGAGGAAGTTGTCAAAGACGGGGAGACTTTCTATAAAGTTACTGCAACAGCTCCTGATTTAGTTCAACATACAGATGCTTCTAAATTAGCTAATGAATATGTTCATTATATAGCTAAAGCAAAACAAAAAGTTGGTAATGTTTACTATGATTTTGCTGAATTGGTTGAGGCTATTCAAAATAATCCGGAGGGTGAATATAAAATTGGACAAAGTTTAAATGCTACTAACATTAAACCAAACGGAAAATCTTATATCACTAAAAAATTCAAAGGTACATTAACTAGTACTGATGGAAATAGGTTTGCTATACATAATTTAAGTAATCCTTTATTCGATGTTATTGAAAACTCTACAATAAAAGATTTGATTTTCTCTAACGTGAATATAAATAAACCCGGAGCAGATCAAATAGCGACACTTGCAAAAGATGCAACAAATACAACAATTGAAAATGTTAAGATTACTGGTAGTATTATTGGTGGTAATGATGTAGCTGGGGTTGTTAACAATTTAAATAATGGTAGTAAAATGAAGAATGTTTCTGTTATCGGAAAACTTCACACAGAAGGTAAAAAAGGTTGGAGCATTTCTGGGTTAGTTAACAATCAAAGAAAAGCAAACATTGAACGTGTGTATACAGATGTAGAGATTACAGGTGAAAAAGCTCGTGGTTCAGCTTTAGTTTCAACATTAGATAGAGGTATGGATCCAATGGATGTTAGAGCTAATGGACATATTAAAAAAGCTGTAGCAAAAGGTTCAATTAACTTAAAAAATAACGTCGAAACAGGTGGGGTTATTACTAAAAACTGGCCATATGGATATTTTGAAGATGTGGTTAGTTATGTAAAAGTAACTAATGCTGAAAAACTTTATGGTTCAGGTGATATTGGTGATGATGACTTTGGTTATCCTTATCTAAATAGAGTTGTCAGCGTTGCGGGTGAAGCGACTGGTAATGTGACAAGAAAAAATGCGGATAAGCTTAAAGAAATTTCTAAAGAGGATGCTGATAAACGATTAGAAAGTTTTGATATTACTTCTAAAGATTTTGAAGCGTCGTCATTATTAGTAGATAAATTAAACAATACTCGCTCAAAAGCTGATACTTATAAAGATACAGAAGATTACAATAAAGAGCGTGAACTTGCGTATCGTAATATTGAAAAACTTCAACCATTCTACAATAAAGAGTGGATTGTTAACCAAGGTAATAAGATTCCTGCCGGATCAAACCTATTAACTAAAGAAGTATTATCTGTTACAGGTATGAAAGATGGTGCATTTGTTACTGACTTATCTAATATTGATAAGATTATGGTTCACTACGCTGACGGTACAAAAGAAGAGATGGGTGTTACATCTAAGGATTCTAAAGTAGCGCAAGTTCGTGAATATAGTATTTCTGGATTAGGTGATATTGTTTATACTCCGAATATGGTTGATAAAGACAGAACACAGTTAATTAGCGACATTAAAGCTAAATTGACATCTTTTGATCTAATTTCTCCTGAAGTAAGAGATCTTATGGATAGACGTAATAAACCTGAAGAAAATAGCGAAGGTCATAAGAATAATTACATTAAGAATCTATTCCTTGAAGAAAGCTTTAAAGAAGTTAGAGAAAATATTGATAAACTTGTTAAAGCACTTGTGGAAAATGAAGATCATCAGTTAAATAAAGACGATGCGGCTATGAAAGCTCTTCTTAAAAAAGTAGAAGATAATAAAGCCAAGATTATGCTGGGTCTTACATATCTAAATCGCTACTATGGATTCAAATATGATGAAAAGTCTATGAAGGATATTATGATGTTCAAACCTGACTTTTATGGTAAGAATGTTAATGTATTAGACTTCTTAATTAAAGTTGGGTCAAGAGAACATAATATTAAAGGTAACAGAACTTTAGAAGCGTATCGTGAAACTATTGGTGGAACTATCGGTATCGGTGAATTAAACGCGTTACTAAACTATAATATGCGTCTATTTACAAACGAAACTGATATTAACACTTGGTATAAAAAGGCGGTATCTCACACTAACTATGTAGTTGAAAAACAATCTTCTAACCCATTATTTGCGAATAAGAAATATCGTTTATACGAAAACATTAATAATGGTGAGCATAGTAAATATATTTTACCACTTCTTACTACGAAGAATGCTCATATGTTCTTAATTTCAACATATAACACATTAGCGTTTAGTGCGTTTGAGAAGTATGGTATGAATACAGAAGCGCAGCGTGAAGAATTCAAAAAACAAATCGATTTACGTGCACAAGAGCAAATCAACTACTTAGATTTCTGGTCTCGTTTAGCGGCTGATAACGTACGTGATAGATTACTTAAATCTGAGAATATGGTACCTTCAGCAATTTGGGATAACCAAGAAGTTCCAGGACATGGATGGGCTGATAGAATGGGTCACAATAAGAATGGAGACTATGCTCCAGTTCGTGAGTTCTATGGTCCAACAGGTAAATGGCACGGATATAACGGTATGGGTGCTTATGCTTATATTTTTGAAAATCCACAAAATTCAGAAGCTGTATATTACATCATTTCTAGTATGATTAGTGATTTTGGTACATCTGCGTTTACTCATGAGACTACACATATTAACGACCGTATGGCGTACTTAGGTGGATGGCGTCATCGTGAAGGAACTGACGTAGAAGCATTCGCTCAAGGTATGTTACAATCACCATCATTATCAAATCCAAACGGTGAATACGGTGCATTAGGTCTTAACATGGCGTATGAACGTGAAAATGATGGAAAACAATGGTATAACTATAATCCTAATAAATTAGATAGTCGTGAGAAAATCGATCACTACATGAAGAACTATAACGAAGCTTTAATGATGCTTGATCATCTAGAAGCTGACGCTGTTATTGCTAAGAATAAAGGAAGTAATGATAAATGGTTTAAACGTATCGATAAGAAATGGCGCGTGAAAGCTGACCGTAACGGACTTGTAGGTGAGCCGCATCAATGGGATTTAGTACGTGATCTTAATGACGATGAGAAAGGTCGCAGGTTAACAAGTATTGATGATCTTGTAGATGGAAACTTTGCAACTAAACATGGTTTACCTGGAAATAATCATTATCGTGCTGAAGGGTTTGATACAGCTTATACGGTTGTTAACATGATGACAGGTATTTACGGTGGTAATACAAGTAAGAGCGCTGTCGGTTCAATCTCATTTAAACACAATACTTTCCGTATGTGGGGTTACTTCGGTTATCTAGATGGATTTGTTGGATATGCTTCTAATAAGTATAAACAAGAATCTAAAGCAGCTGGAAATGCTGGTCTTGGTGACGACTTTATCATTAAGAAAGTCTCTAAAGGTAGATTCGATTCACTTGAAGCTTGGAAGAAAGAATGGTTTAAAGAAGTTAAAGCTAAAGGGGATAAAGGTTTCGTGGAAATCGAAATCGATGGTAAGAAAATTTCTAACTATGCTGGACTTCAAGAATTATTCAACGAAGCTGTTGAAAAAGACCTTAAAGGTGATAAATTCGAGAATACTGTTAAACTTAAAGAAAAAGTCTACAAAGCGTTACTTAAAAATTCTGACGGATTTGCTGGAAAACTTTTCAAAGATTAATTTAATCAACAAAAACCTAGATTTAGAAATTTCTAAATCTAGGTTTTTTAATATTTTACGCGTTTCTTATTATAATTTTAGATTACGTAAACCTTATATTCTCTAACTAAAAAAATCCAGGACTATTTTTCAAGTCCTGAATTATCGCCTTAAATTATTTCTACTTCTTTTCTATATTGATCCTTAATATTTTCATCAAGAACATCATCACTGATGATTGCCGTTAGATCTTTTAGTTGGAAAAATGTATAAAATGCATGAGTTGAAAACTTACTATGATCTGCTAGAACATAACGTTCAGTCGCATTATTAAGAATCGTCTCGTTACAACGACCTTCTTCTTCATCAGAGATAGTAACTTTCTCTAAATCTATACCATTTACTCCCACAAATGCCTTATTGACACTTATTTTACTAAGTGCATCTTGTGTGAAATACCCTATAAATCCTTTTGTTTTTTGACGATATCTTCCTCCGATAAAAATAAGATCGCAAGAAGGATTGTCTTTAAACTGTTCAAAAACCGTCAATGAATTTGTTACAATATTAATATTCTTATCTTGTAAAAATTCTGATAGATAACTTGTAGTACTTCCAGGCCCGATAAAAATAGTTTCATTATCTTTTATAAGATCCGCTACTTTTCTAGCTATTTGCTTTTTCTCTTCAACGTTTACAGAAATCTTCTTATTGTAATTATCTTCCTGATAAAAGTTTTTCGGTTTTAGTTTTGCACCACCATGTATTCTAGTAAGGTGACCATAGTCTTCTAACTCTTGTAGGTCGCGACGTATAGTCATCTCTGTTACCTTCATATCATGCGCTAGTTTGCTCACACGTACTAAATGCTTTGTTTTTAACTCGTCTAAAATATAGCTGTGTCTATCTATTTTTAACATTTTTTCTCCACTCTAAATTAATAAATTTAACATTTATATTTTAACACTTTTTTTGAAAATATAAAACTGAAAACATAAAAAAACATTAAAACGAACGTTAATTCTAACATAAAGCACAAAAAACTAGCTGTTTTTAGGTTTAAGACTACCTAAATCAGCTAGTTTTTCTTTATTTTTCTTTATCTTCTTTTGTTTTTTCTATTTTTGGTTGTTCTGTAGCTGCTACAACTCGCGTATTCAATAGTCTATCATATAGCATTATCGAATCTTTACGTTTAAGTATATATGTTTCATACAGCCAGAATAGCGCCGAAACTGGTACCGCAGCCCAACCTACTGTAACTTTAATTAAGAATTCTCTAATTAAATATCTAGAAAATTCAATTTTCTTATTGTCAGTTGGAACTAATCTTATTTTAAAAAGTTTTTTCCCAATCGTTTGACCTTGCCATTTATGAGGTAGGTATCCATATAAAAGAACTGCAAAAATAACTATAGAAATCGTCATATACAGTGCATTTCTTTCATTTTCCGCTCCACCTTGAGCTCGTAAATTTGCAGTTGTATATTGGAATACAAAAGCTATCGGTAGATAAATCGCTAAGTCGATTAGATAAGCAAAGAAACGTTTAACGATTGATGCTGTTTCTCCGTTCACATCTAACAATGGCTCTTCCATTGGTCCTGAAATATCACTCAATGTCGGCTTTATATTTCTGTCATTATAGCTATATGAGCTATTTTTTTTAATCTTTTTTACCATAAGTCACCTAGGCTTCTAAGTCAACGTTGTGGTATACTTGTTGAACATCTTCACAGTCATCAAGCATTTCTAACATTCTTTCGAATTTAGCTTTGTCTTCTTCGCTTAATGTTACTTCATTTTGAGGAATCATTGAAATCTCAGCAACTTCAAACTCTTCGATTCCAGCAGCTTTTAGCGCTTCTTGGATTTCGTGGAAGTTTTCTGGTTCACCGTATACTAGTGTTAATTCATCTTCTTCGATAATATCACGAGCATCGATATCAGCTTCCATAAGGATTTCTAATAATTCATCAGCACTTTTACCTTCAACACCGATTACTGCAGTGTTGTCGAACATGTAGTTAACAGAACCAGTAACACCTAAGTTACCTCCGTTTTTACCTAATGCTGTACGTACTTCAGCAGCTGTACGGTTAACGTTGTTTGTAAGAGTATCGATGATAACCATTGTTCCACTTACACCGAAACCTTCATAGCGTAATTCATCGTAGTTCTCTTCACTTCCACCTTTTGCTTTTTCAATAGCACGGTCAATAATATTTTTAGGAACACGGTAAGTTTTTGCTCTTTCTAAAACTACTTTTAGATTTCTGTTACTTTCTGGATCTGGTTCTCCAGTTTTCGCTGCTTGGTAGATTTCACGTCCAAATTTAGCATAAATTTTACTAGTGTTAGCGTCTTTTGCCGCTTTTTTTTCTTTAATATTATTCCATTTACGACCCATAGTCTTTTAATCTCTCTTTCTTTATATAAATATTTTCCATAATAGTAATTTTCCTCACCAAAAAAACGGCTAGAAAGTTATTACATACCACTCTATATTACTATATTTAGCTTATTTTTTCAAGCATCGACTAAGTAATTTAACTATCTACTTTTAAATTTTATTTCAAAATTAAATATGATTATTTTCTGACTAAACTTTCTCCTTATTGAAAATTTTAAATATAAAAAAATTCGGCATATAAGAAATTTCTTATACACCGAACCTATTAAATAACGAACGTTATTATTTGTAGTCTGGTAATTTGTTAAATTCAGCTTCATCAACGTTTGTTAATTTAACGATCCAAGATTCTTTTGGATCAGCTGAGTTTAATACAGTTGGCTCTTCTTCAGCTTTTTTGTTGTATTCAACTACATCACCAGCTAATGGTGCGTTAACGTCTAATACAGTTTTTGATGCTTCTAAACGTAAGATAACATCATCTTTTGCTAATTTTTCATTTTTTGAAAATTCTACGAATCCTACAGTACCAACGTCATCTTGTAATTCTGCTGTTGGTCCAACAATGTAAACTCCTTCGTTTTTTTCAATCCATAAAGCTTTTGCTAATTTTTTCATTTTACAACCTCTTTCTTTCTTTTTTATAAGTTTTCTTGAGTATCAATGTTATAATTTAACACTGATTTTTTACTGAAGTGAAAATTATACAACATAAATAAAAAAAAGTCAACAAAAATTTTAATTCTACAGAAATTGATTTTTAATTTCAGTTAGAACTAAAAACTAATTTAACTCTAGTTTTTTTAAAAATCAACTAACAACATAATTCACATCCCCTCCCTTTAACATTCGCATTAACGATATAGATGTGATATACTTTAAGTAACAGCGCAAGGGAGGCGTATAAAAATGGGAGAACGACATAAAAATATAAAACCTATTTATGATTTAGTTGTTAAGAAGGTATTTCGTAATGAAGAAGTAGCGTTACAGTTTGTAAAAGACATTTTTGATTTACCAGCGAAAAGTGCGAAACTTATTGAAGGGAATCAAATCTTCGCCGCAAATAGTAATGTAGACTCTGATTTCAACATAGCTGTTGATATTCTTGTTGAACTAGATAATCATGCACAGGTAATCATCGAAGTTCAACTAGCTAAACAGGTATTCTTTATCAATCGTGTTTGGGCTTATTTATGCAAACAGGTTAATGACAATCTTGAGAGATTAAAACAAAAAGAAAAAGAAAAATTAGCTATTTATAAGAAACTACCACCGGTTTATGTGGCAGCTATTGTCGATGAAAATTATTTTGATAATGAAGAAGCTATAAGTACTTTTTTAATCAAAGAGGAGACTAGAAATACTGAATTAAAAATGTATGTAGATAATGATATTAAAGAAATGCCATTATTAAAAATAGTATTCTTAGAACTAAAAAAATACAAAGAAAACTTGAATAATGATTATAAGAAAATTAGATGGTTGGAATTTTTCGGGAATAAACAGTATACAAATGAACCTGATGATATACTTATCCAAGCAGATAATTTATTAAATCTTAGAAACTGGAGTAAGGAGGAAAAACTTATGTATGATGAAGTAACAAGACAACAAGATCACTACTGGGCTTCTTTGATTTATGCTCAAGAGGAAGCACAAGCAAAAGGTCTTGCTCAAGGAATTGCTCAAGGCATTGAACAAGGTATTGAACAAGGCATTGAACAAGGAAAAATATCAGCAATAGTAAACTTAGTGAAAGAAGGACTTATCTCGAAAGAGATAGGTGCTCAAAAATTAAATATAACAGAACAGGAGTTCGAAACTTTCTTATAGGAGTTCTCTTCTTATTTAAAAACGACGTACATAGTTCACTTTACGTATGAACATTGATTATCCTACTAAAAAAGTAAGTTAATACATATATAAAAGCAACTGAAATTACCCTTCAGTTGCTTTTCGTATTTATATGATTGATATACTCGTCCAATTCACTTATTTACGTTTTAACACGGCAATTCTTCAAATGTCAAGGGTTTACCTAGTCTATTATATTCACTTTTTAATTAACTACTACCTTAACTCAATATCAAATCTACCAATTCTTGCGCTTCTACTTTTCCAAAATAATGTACTAAGTCTATACTTTCTAATACTTCTAGCAAGTCTTCTTCTTTTACCCTTACTCCGACTAGTTTTTCCTCGATATCACCGACATTACCTTTTCCAAAAAAGTCTCCATAGATCTTAGCTTTTGTGATTCTTCCCGCTTCTACTTCTAGATTAAATTCAACAGTCCCAATTCCAAGACGAGCATCTCTGTTATAATTATATTTTGGTGATTTTCCGTAATTCCAATCCCAATTTTGATATTTCTTAGAAAGCAACTCATCAATTTCTCGCCAATCTTCTTCTGTAAGTTCATAACGTTTTATGTCTTCAAGTCTTTCACAACCAAAAAGACGACATAGGTATAAGTCTTTGAAATCTACTACAGATAAATCTCTATATTCCTCATCTAAATACTCTCTAAGACCTGTAACTCTACTTCGTACCGAATCAATTCCTTTTGATTCAATTTTTTTACGATTAGGTGTTAGTACATTAACCATCGCATCATAATTAACATCTAGAAGTAGCGTATATCCCCCGTAAATTTTACCATTAACAAGAGTCATCGCAGCTCCACTAACCTTCTTCCCATCAACAACAAGATCATTTCTCCCTGTTTGTTCAACCTCACTCACACCTAAATCATGTAGGATATTCACCGCGGGTTCATAGAACTTTTTGAAATTACCATAAACATTACTATCGCCACTCATAATAAGGCAGATATTCACAGCACCCTCATCTAAAAATACTGTTCCTCCACCTGTATCACGTCTAACAAGGGTGATTCCATGAGCTTTCATGTACTCGTGGTTAATCTCTTTTTCGGCATTTTGAAAAAGACCTATCTGCACCTTCGGTTTGCAACAGTATGGAAATATTATATCTTCATCTAAATTCAATTTATTCAATACATGTACTTGTATCGCTAAAGCCACCGCTCCATCATAAATATATTGTCCATTTCTTATCGGCTCTATTAAATACATACGCACTCCTCATCTTCTAAATCACAACAATATAAGAAGCTACTATTATTCAAGTTCAACCTTAGATAATAGTAGCCACTTCACCTTAATAATCTGCTATATTTATAATTAACTCTCTCTATAAATCACAACAGTCTTCTTAGTAATTTTCTTCTAATTTCCTAAATTCATCTCTCGTGTGTTGTGGTAGACTCTTTCCGTAATCCATCATAAGCACGATATCTTTAAACGCAGCTTTCGGTATAGCTAGCCTTTCGATATCCTCCACACCTACATCTAGATTAATATCTTCTTCACGATTTTCTTGGAATTTAGCTACAAAGTCCGGTTCAGCAACAAAGACGCTAGATAATCCTACCATCTCAGCATGTATAATAGCTTCACGGCTTTTTTCTATACTATTTATTCCACCAGTCGCCATTAAAGGAACGCGTCCCGCTAGATGTTCATGAACTACTTCATTTATCAAACGACCTTCATTAGGACCTTCAGCACGAACTTTATTTAGATAAATATTTTGTCCCCAGCTGGCTATCGCAATGTAAGATAATGGTACTCTTTCTAGTATCCAATCTGTGAGTTGGTTGAACTCCTCAACAGTATAACCGATTATCGCACCACGTGTCTCTTCCGGTGTTGCTCTATATC
>CALIWM010000079.1:0-6058 GCA_938046645.1 uncultured Gemella sp.
ACAGATGATAAAGAATTAGGATATACAAAACCAGAAGAAGATGAAACTGGATTATGTCATTATATTGCATTAGCAATGTTATTACAATATGCAGAATTTTTCTATTCAAATGATGTATTTAGTGATCAACAAATTAAAACATATATATTAAAAAGAAATTCATCATTTCTCACTTTTTCATTATCAACTTTCTCAGCTACAACTTCTAGTTTTTTTCCTTTTATTAGCCTATTAGCTAATGGACCACCTAAACTAGATCCTGCAATAAGTCCAAAAGTTGCAGCTGCAATAGCTACACTCTTCGCTCCTGTATGTCCTAACTCTTCTACTATAGGTGCCATTGCCGCTGCAGTACCATGGCCACCTGTCATAGCAGTCGAACCTGTTAGTAGTGCTATTAAGGGATCTACACCTGTTAAATACCCTACACCTACAGCTACAATATTTTGAAGTATTACTAACGCTACAGCCATAATAAGGAACATAACTACTTTTTTTCCACCAACTTTCAATAATCTCCAACTAGCATTAAAACCAATACTTGTGAAAAACAATGTCATAAAGAAACTCTGTAAAGTATTATCAAATTCAAAAATAACTAAATTAGTTTTCCTTAAAATTAAATTTATTATAGCAAATAGGAAACCTCCAACAACTGGAGATGGAATACAATAAGTTTCAAAAAACTTAACCTTTTTCCTTAAGACTCTTCCTAGAATTAATATAATAACAGCCAATCCAACCGTTTGAATCATATCCATTTTAATATTTAACATACTATCATCCTTTCTTTATCAATGTTATATTTTCTTACGAAAAAATTTTTAGATTTATAAATTTATAATCTAAAATTTGATTTTATTAGAATTACATATCCATATGTTACACTTTTTAGTAATAAATTTCAATTATGCGTCAGATTTTATCACAATCAAGTAAATAAAGATGAACTTATATAAGTTCATCCTTATTTATTAAAATATTGGTTTTAAAAATTCTGACCAAGTCTCATAATTTTCTTCTGCTTTAGCCTCTTCTCCCGTCATCCATTTTATAACAAGAGTATCATCTTCCTTAACTTCTACAAGTTGTTTATCAACTTTACACTCATAAACAACACCTACATGAACTTGTCCAACTTCTGTCTTATCATCATTTATTAGACCAATAAAATGTAGGTTATTTAAAGCATCTTCTTCTGAAACTCCAACTTCCTCATTTAATTCACGTGCGGCATTAATTTTTAACATTTCAAAAATTGTTTTTCCTTCAACTTCATTCATATGACCACCAATACCAACAGATGCTTTTCCGTGCAGTCTCGCTTCTCCTCCACCTACTAGACGTTTGTAAACTAGTACCTCACCTGTTACTTCGTCTTTTAGTAAAACATAACCAATCAATTGCTTATAGTTTTGATCTTCTTCCATATCGCCACGACGTTTAACTTCATATGATTCAAATGTAGAAATAATTTTCTTAGTTTTTTCATCATTTTTTTCTATAAATCCATAGAAATGATTTTCTTCATTATTAAATAATACTTTTCTATTAACTACTAATATTTGTTCGTCCCACTTACTCATTATTTTTCCTCGCTTCTTTTATTTTGCTTGATAAGTGCCTTCTTTTAATTCCTTAGCTATCTTAGCAATTTTTCTGAATCTGTGATTTAAACCGGATTTAGATAATTTACCATCTTCAATCATTTCCGCTATTTCTTTTAGCGGATATTCTGGATACTTAAGTCTTGCTTCGGCAACAACCCTAAGTTTCTCATCAATATTATCAAGTCCAATTCTTTCCTCTATTATGTTAATATCCTCAACCTGTTTTGCTGAAGCATTAACAGTCTTATTCATATTGGCCATATCGCAATTTTGCATTCTATTAACAGAGTTATTTATATCTCTAACAATTCTTTCATCTTCAAATTGGAATAAAGCTTGAAAAGCTCCCACTAAGTTAATAAATTCTGCTATTTTTTCAGATTCTTTAATATAAACTATAAAACCTTTCTTTCTTTCAAGACTTCTAGCATTTAATTTATAACTATTTAATAGCTCTTTTAATTCCTTGTTATGTTCTTCATAAGAAGAGAATATTTCCATATGATAACTAGAAGTACGAGGGTTATTAATAGATCCACCTGCTAAAAATGCTCCACGTAGATAAGCTCTTTTCTTCTCATCAGTATCAATTAATTCTTTTGCTATGTCTATTCTCATTGTATAGTTGTCATTTAATATATATAGATCAGTTAATATTTCTTTTACATTTTGATCTAAACGACAAATATATACATTATTCTTCTTCAATTTCAATTTCTTTCTAACAGAAATATTCACATGAACATCATAGAAAAACTTTATTAATGAAAACATTCTTCGCGCAATAGAAGCATTCTCTGTTTGAAAACTTAAACTTAACCTACCGTTTGATATATTTAATACACCATTCATCTTTATTAAGGCTGATAACTCTGATAAGAATTCTCTATCTTTTGTTATTTCTATTAAAGTTAATTCTTTCTTCATATCTGAAGCGTATGACATAAGTTCCCTCCTATCCTAATTATATTTTGTAACTTATATATTTTATCATGATACCTTAAATTTAACAACTCATTTGAGTTAAGAAATGAGTTAATATACAATGTACATTAACTCATTAATTCTAATATTCTATTTTTATTTTCTACATTAACTTCGATACGCTCTTTTATACCTTCTTTATCAAAATAAAGAACTTCATCTGAAATCTGACATAAAAATTCATAATCATGTGTAATTATAAAAATCACAACATCATTCTTAGCTATTTCTTCAATCAAGCGACTTAGTTCAATCATATTTACATAATCTAGACCACTAGTTGGTTCGTCAAAGATTAGTATTTTTTTATTTGATAAAAGCGCGGAAGCAATAGCGACTCTTTGCTTTTCTCCACCAGATAAAGTATTCGGATGCCTATCTAGAAATTTTCTAATGTTTAATCTATCTACAACTTCATCAAATAACGATAAATTATCGCTACCTAACTTAATTTCTTTTTCTACCTGGTTAGTAAATAATTGATAATTAACATCTTGCATTACTTGGAATGCATTTTTTACTAAACCTTTATTATTTAGATACTTTTCATCTAATTTAACTTTATGTTTCGATTTATGTAAGCCACATAGAGCATTAGCAAAAGTTGTTTTCCCACAACCATTTTCACCGATAATAGTATAGATTTTTGAGGCTGCAAAACTTTCACTTTGAAGTTCGACTTTCCTATCATGAACTTTATATTCGAGTCTTTCTATATTTAAAAAATCTTCGTTAAAATTTCTATTTTCTTTATTACCTAACTCTACTTTAGATAAATCTATTTGTCTTGTATGGCAAGCTCTACTGTCAAAATCAGATAACTGTTCTTTAGTAACTTCATGAATTAATTTACCTTCTTTAATAATATACATTCTGTCGATTAAATCTTTTAGATAATATATTCTATGTTCAGCAACAACTATAGTTTTACCTTTTTTCTTCAACGTTTCAATTATTGATGAAATAAGCTGTATCGACTTCAAATCAAGATTACTAGTTATCTCATCTAGAACATACACATCAGCATCTAACATCATACTCGCCATAAAAGCTAGTTTTTGTTTTTCTCCGCCACTAAGTTCTAAGACGTTTCTTTCCAGTAGGTATTCTGCAGAAAATTCTGATATCACTTCATCAATTCTGCTTTGTATCTCTGATTTAGAATAACCATAGTTTTCCATACTAAATGCAAGTTCACTCGTAGAATCAAGATTAAAAAACTGATTTTTAGGATTTTGAAAAACACTCCCAACTACTTTTGAAAAATCTTTTAATCTATCTCCAATATTAAGATGAGCTACCTTTAATTCACCACTGTATCCACCATCAAAAAACTCTGGAGCAAGTCCATTTAAAACTCGTAAAATAGAAGTTTTGCCACAACCACTAGCACCTGTAAAGAGAATACATTCACCTTTTTTTATATTAAGTGATAAATCTTCAATATTTAATTTTTGCGATTCAATATATTTATAATTAAAATTTTTAAATGTAATCAATTTATCACCTCATATACATAATATAACAAAAAGTACTTGCTACAATAATCATAGTTAAATAATCAATTTTACTAAACTTTAATTCAATATAACTACTTGGTTTCTCTTCATTATCTATTCCTCTACATAAACAAGACACCGATAGCTCATTTGCTATATTGGTACTTATAATTACATAAGGAACAAATACATATTCAAAGAATTTAATTGGATGAAGTAAGTAGTAACCTCTACTTACTCCAATCCCTTTCATTCGTAATGAATTCTTTATTAACTTATAATCTGTAAGTAAAACCGGGAAGAATCTATATAATACTGCTAGTACTATAATCATTTTCTTTGGCAACTTTATACTTCTTAAAAAGCAGATAAGTTCCGAAACTTTCGAACTACTTACTAAAGCCATACCAGCACATAATGGGAAATACAATGTCTTAAACATTAATGCAGTTAATAATAAGAAACTATCAATAACCTGTAATGTAACCGTATGAGCAAAAAATACTTCATATGCAGTAAAGAAAAGATATATACCAAAAAATCTACTCATTCTCTTAAAATTAGAACTAATTCCTAAGTATATTGAAAAGCATAGTGCTACTATAAGGTGAACAGGTACTGTCATCATTTTAAACATTAGTATATTAGCAATTACTAATATAAAAATCTTAGTTCTAATATCTAACCTTAACATTCTATAGTCCTGCTTTATTGAAATTCTTAAAGTATAATTTTCTTCCTAGATATGTTCCAATTATTGAGAATATTATAGTAAAGATAACTATAAAAATAAATGTCTTCATATCTGTGCTACTCATTACTAGATTTATCTTTTCATCTGAATAATTTCTATTTTGAAGATGTTTTACATATGAATCTTTCATAAAGAACATTGGTAAAATAATACCAATATTTCCTAGATTGAAGAATAAGTATGATAAATATTCATTTCCATATCTGAATGCAATCTCCGCTAAGACTGCTGCAAAGATTAATACTATTCCTCCAACTACCGAGTGACCAGAAACAGTCATAAAAACACCAATAATCGCAATCATAATAAATATAGCCATATTTTTATTAATTTTGTTAAAAATTAAACTATAAACACTACCACATACCAATGCTGCTGTTATTGAAGTGTATGTTGCAAAATAAACTTTACCTCCAAATATAACTGATGTTAATAGTAAATCCCGATTCCTACTGCCATTACAAGAATTAATAAAATTGTATAGAGACCCAATGTAATTAAATCTTTAATTTGTAAATTCTTATTATCTTCTTTATTTATGTATTTTAATTCTGTCATCGATTACCCCACTATAGTTTTTTAAGAGCATCTAGAGCAGCCGTATAATTCGGTTCTTCTCCGATTTCTTCTAATACTTCTTTATAGCGGATAACTCCGTTTCCACAAATACAGAGCGTGTTAATAAACCTAATTCTTCAACTAAAAGACCATTGTTGTTCTCAAAATCACGATATTTATAGTCAGATACAGTAATTGCATTGTTTATTTCTTTATCAGCACAGAATCTACCTAAAGCAAACGGTAAATCTTTTGAAACTGTTATTACTACAGTATCTACCAAATCACAAACTTCTTTATTAAAATTAATTGTTTGTAAAGCACAGACACCAGTATCTACAGAAGGAAAAGTATTAACAATAATTTTTTTACCTCTATAATCATCCAATTCAAATTCTGATAATGTTTTTGTTACTGCTCTAAAATTTGGAAATACATCACCAATATTTAACTTATCCTCAATTGTAACTGGAGTGCCTTTAAAGCTAATTGTTTTTTTCATAATTTTTTACCTCTTTATTTTATAATTTATTTGATAAAACTATCTACAACTAATGATAACATATTTCAATTAGAGTTAAAAGTTTTTTACATAATTTAATATGATTTTAAGCGTTTTTTATGTAGTTTTGTTATAATTTTGTGATATAATA
>CALIWM010000080.1:0-6056 GCA_938046645.1 uncultured Gemella sp.
GTACGTCCGTATGGGTTAGTTACAGATAATGGGAAATCTTCTTTAATTGGTAATGCGTGAGGATCTCCGTATACTGTAGCTGAAGAACTGAAGATAATGTTCTTACAGTTGTGTTTTTCCATAACGCGGCATAGTGTTGTAGTTCCTGCTACGTTGTTATCGTAGTATTTTAAAGGTAATTGGCAAGATTCACCTACAGCTTTTAATCCAGCGAAGTGAATAACTCCAAAGATGTTTCCTTCTTTTTCAAAGATTTCGTCTAATTTTGCTTCATCACGAATATCAGCTTCGTAGAATGTTACTTTTTTTCCTGTAACTCTTTCTACTACTTCTAAACTTTTTTTGTTTGCATTATATAAGTTATCCACGACAACTACTTCATTTCCATTGTTTAATAATTCTATACAAGTGTGAGACCCGATAAATCCAGCTCCACCAGTTACTAGTATTTTTTCAGTCATAGTGTAATTTTCTCGTAAAAAACGAGTCCTTCCTATAATTTTATATATTCATTTTATCGGAAGTATATGTAAGTGTCAATAAATATGTGACTAATATTAAGATTATGTTACAACCATGGTATTCCTTTGAAAAAATATTAAATCTATAATAAAATAATGGGATATGTATTTATGTAAATAGAATTATTTTAGAAGGATTTAAGAGGAACTATTATGAAAGTGAATAAATTAAAATTAGGATTGGGAGTACTAATGGTATTAGCTACGCCAATTGCAGTGAACACAGTAGCTAGCAGTGATGCATTAGCAGCTCAAGGTTGGGTTAAGACTGGAAATGCTTGGTACTTCTATAATCAAAATGGAGTATTAGCAAGAAACGCTTGGGCAGGAAACTACTGGCTAGGTGCTGATGGTAAGATGGCAACAAGCGCATGGGTGGACAATGGACGTTACTATGTTGGAGCTAACGGAGTTTGGGATAAAAATGCTAAAAAACAAGAAACACCAAAACCTGCTGAAGTGAAGAAACAAGGTTGGGGAGAAAGTGGAGGAGCTTGGTACTTCTATTACCAAGGAAATGTAGTTAGAAACGCCTGGGTAGGAAGCTACTGGCTAGGATTAGATGGTAAGATGGCAAAAAGCTCATGGGTAGATGGCGGGCGTTACTATGTTGGATCTAACGGAGTTTGGGATAAAAATGCTAAAAAACAAGAAGCAGTGAAACCTGTAACACCAAAACCAGCTGAAGTGAAGAAACAAGGTTGGGTAAAAGAAGGAAGTACTTGGTATTACTTCGAAAATGGAGCACTAGCTCGTAATAAATGGATTAGTAGTACGTACTGGGTAGGAGCCGATGGAAAAATGGCAACAAGCTCATGGGTAGACAACGGGCGTTACTATGTTGGATCTAATGGAGCATGGGTAAAAGACGCTAAGAAACCAGAAGCGCCAAAACCAGTTGAGAAAAAACAAGGTTGGGTAAAAGAAGGAAGCGCATGGTACTTCTATTACCAAGGTCAAATCACTAAAAATGCCTGGGTAGGAAGCTATTGGCTAGGAGCCGATGGAAAAATGGCAACAAGCGCATGGGTAGATAATGGACGTTACTACGTAGGAGCAAACGGTGTTTGGGATAAGAACGCTAAGAAACCAGAAGCGCCAAAACCAGTTGAGAAGAAACAAGGTTGGAAAAAAGAAAACAATGTTTGGTACTATTACAATGAAGATGGAACACTTGCTCGTAATAAATGGGCAGGAAACTACTGGTTAGGATCAGATGGTAAGATGGCAACTAATGCCTGGGTAGACAATGGGCGTTATTATGTTGACGCTAATGGAGCGTGGGTGAAAGATGCATCTAAAGATAAAAATACAAAACGTTCTATTTTCCTTGATCCAGGACACGGTGGAAGTGACTCAGGGGCAGTAAGTGGTGGAGTAAGAGAAAAAGACTTAACTCTTAGTGTGTATAATAAAGTAAGTAGCAAACTTGCAACTTTAGGATATACAGTGTTAACAAGTAGAAATGTTGATAAAGATGTAGACTTAGTAGACCGTGCAGATCAAGCTAATAAAGCTAATGCGGATATGTTATTAAGTATTCACTTTAATGCTGGTGGACGTGGTATTGCACGTGGTATTGAAACATACTACTATCAAGCAACTGCTGATAGAGTGCCTATGATAAATAAAGAAAATCATAATAATCCTGAGAGATTAGAAAGAAGTAGAAAATTAGCTAATAAAGTACAACAAAATCTATTGTATCAAACTGGTGCAAATGATAGAGGAGTTAAACGTGCTTCATTCACAGTTCTTCGTGAAACTTCTATTCCATCAATTTTAGTTGAATTAGGATTTATCGATAATCCAGAAGAGCGTAATAAAATTAAAACAAATGAATATCAAGAACGTTTAGCAAATGGTATTGTTGACGGAATTGTAGAATATTATAAATAGGTAATTAAGTAAAGAAGTTGTCGATGAATTGGCAACTTCTTTACTTTTAAAATAACAAGAAAAATAACCTATAATTTCTTGAAATAAAGTATTAATTATTGTAAAATAAGTAATGCAATTTAAATAAACATGGAATTTTTTCGAGGTGAAAATATTATGACAAAAAATAGATTAAAATTAGGATTAGGAGTATTAACAGTATTAGCTACACCAATCGCTGTGAACACAGTAGCTAGTAGCGATGCTTTAGCAGCCCAAGGTTGGGTTAAGACTGGAAATGCTTGGTATTTCTATAACCAAAATGGAACATTAAAAAGAAATGCTTGGGCAGGAAACTACTGGCTAGGTGCAGATGGTAAAATGGTAACAAATGCATGGGTAGATAACGGCCGTTATTACGTAGATGCAAATGGAGCATGGGTAAAAGGAGCTCAAAAACCTGCAACACCGAAACCAGCTGTAGCGCAGAAACAAGGTTGGGTGAAAGAAGGTAATACTTGGTATTACTTCGAAAATGGAGCATTAGCTCGTAACAAATGGATTAGCAGCACATACTGGGTTGGAGCTGACGGAAAAATGGCGACAAGCGCATGGGTAGACAATGGACGTTACTATGTAGGTGTTAATGGAGCATGGGTAAAAGACGCTAAGAAACCAGAAGCTGAAAAACCAGTTGAGAAAAAACAAGGTTGGGCAAAAGAAGGAACAGCGTGGTACTACTATCACCAAGGTCAAATTGTTAAAAATGCGTGGGTAGGAAGTTACTGGTTAGGTTCTGACGGGAAAATGGCGACAAGCGCATGGGTAGACAACGGACGTTACTACGTTGGTCCAAATGGTGTCTGGGATAAAAATGCTAAGAAACCAGAAGCACCAAAACCAGTTGAGAAGAAACAAGGTTGGAAAAAAGAAGATAACGCTTGGTATTACTATGACAACGGTGAAGTAGCTCGTAACAAATGGATCGGTAGCACATACTGGGTTGGAGCTGACGGAAAAATGGCGACAAGTGCCTGGGTAGATAACGGACGTTACTACGTTGGTCCAAATGGTGTTAGGGATAAAAATGCTAAGAAACCAGAAGAATCAAAACCAGCAGAGAAGAAACAAGGTTGGAAAAAAGAAGATAACGCTTGGTACTACTATGACAACGGCGAAGTAGCACGTAATAAATGGATTGGTGATACTTACTGGGTTGGAAAAGATGGTAAAATGGTAACAGATAACTGGGTAGATAATGATCGTTTCTATGTAGATAAATCTGGTAAAAAAGATCCATCAATCAAGAAAAAAGTTATTATTAATGATGAACTAGGATGGCAAAAACGTAACGGTGGAAACTGGTACTATTATGAAAAAGATGGTTCATTAGCTCGTAATAAGTGGGTAGGAGACTACTGGCTTGGGGCTGATGGAAAAATGGCTAAGAGTGCCTGGGTAGATAATGGACGTTACTACGTAGATTCAAGTGGTAAATGGGTGCCTAATTACGCTAAAGCGGATAAAAACACAGCTGCTTTAAATATGCCTCAATATTACCAAGGTGATTACCGTTGGGCTAATAGAAGATATGGACTTGGAACAATGGCGCAAAGTGGATGTGTACCAACATCACTAGCTATGGTCTTTAATGGACTAGGGAAAAAAGTTCTTCCAACAGCAGTAGCTGATACAATTTACTATAATACTAACGAAATGAACGTTGGTGGATTAGGAACATCAGGTAAAGGTGCCGTTTATGCGATTAACGCTTATGGATACAAACATACAGTACTTTCAACTAAAGAACAACTTGTTGCAGCACTTCAAAGTGGTAAACCTGTCTTTGCGACTGTTGGAAATGGTATTTTCGCGAAAGGTAGATTAACTCACGCTATCGCATTAAGTGGATATAGCAATGGTAAAACTAAAGCAATGGACCCAGATAATATTAATACTACAGGAAGATGGTATGACATCAATACTATCTGGAACCAAAGAAGTACAGATCCTTACGATACTAACATCGGTGGGTCATTCGTAGCAATCGGATAATAGAATAGAACGATGCAGGAATATTGATTGTAAGAGATCTAGTTTCCTGTATCGTTTTTTGTTGTAATATTAAATTTATAAGATAGGTTGTTGATAGTTTTATAATGGGGCTGATTCCAAAATACTAGATTTTGAAAAAAATTCATGTGAAAACTCATAGATGCAGTGGTTTATTGGTATCTAAATTAGCCTTATAAAAGCTTTTTAGATATCTAATAAACTGTGCGAGGGTGACTCGACAAAATCAATTTCTACAAAATCACGATTTTTGAGTCACTCCCATTTCATTATTTTCACACTAAATTATAACAGTTGTTGCTAAAAATCGTTAAAATTGGTATACTATAACTTAGAGAACTTGAAAGCGAAGGAGTGTGCTTAAATTATGGTGTATAACCACAGAGTTATAGAAAAAAAATGGCAAAAATATTGGGATGAAAATAAAACATTCAAAACATTAGATGATCATACAAAAGAGAAATTTTATGCATTGGATATGTTCCCTTATCCGTCGGGAGCTGGACTTCACGTAGGTCACCCAGAAGGGTATACGGCTACTGACATCTTAAGTAGATATAAAAGAGCAAATGGGTACAATGTACTTCACCCAATGGGATGGGATGCATTCGGATTACCAGCTGAGCAATATGCATTAGATACTGGTAATGACCCAAGAGACTTTACAAAAACTAATATCGACACGTTCCGTCGCCAAATTAAAGAATTAGGATTTTCTTATGATTGGGATCGTGAAGTAAATACAACAGATCCTAACTACTACAAATGGACACAATGGATTTTCAAAAAACTTTATGAAAAAGGGCTTGCTTATGTTGATGAAGTACCTGTAAACTGGTGTCCAGCATTAGGAACAGTACTTTCTAATGAAGAGGTTATCGATGGTAAATCTGAGCGTGGAGGACACCCTGTAGAGCGTCGTCCAATGCGTCAATGGGTACTAAAAATTACTGATTACGCTGAAAAACTTCTTGCTGATTTAGATATTCTTGATTGGCCAGAAAGTCTTAAAGCTATGCAACGTAACTGGATTGGAAAATCTGTTGGTGCTGAGATTGATTTCAAAATTGAAGGAACTGATAAAGCATTCACAGTATTCACCACACGTGCTGACACTGTATTCGGTGTATCTTACTGTGTACTTGCACCTGAACACAAACTTGTAGAAGAAATTGTTACAGAAGGACAAAGAGCTGCTGTTGAGGAGTATCTTGACATCGTTAAACGTAAGTCTGACCTTGAAAGAACAGACCTTAACAAAGATAAAACAGGAGTATTCACAGGAGCTTACGCTATTAACCCTGTAAATGGTGAAAAAGTAGAACTTTGGATTGCGGACTACGTTCTAGCAAGCTATGGAACTGGGGCTGTAATGGCTGTTCCTGCACACGATGAGCGTGATTATGAATTTGCGACTAAGTTTAACCTACCAATCAAAGCTGTTATCGAAGATAATGGAGAAGTTGTTGTACCATTCTACGGTGATGGTAAACACATCAACTCTGATTTTATCAACGGGTTAAATAACGAAGAAGCTATCGCGAAAGTTATTGAATTCTTAGAAGAAAACAAAGTTGGACGTAG
>CALIWM010000081.1:0-5155 GCA_938046645.1 uncultured Gemella sp.
AAACTACATATCCTTGTCTTCCATTATCAAGTTCCATACGAATATTATCTAGAACTTTATAAAAACTCTTATTTGTAGCTTTATAAGTCTGAACTTTTTTTCTACCAGCTGGCAGTTCATCAATTGTAGATACTTTAATATCTGTAATCAAAGTAATTGCCAAACTTCGTGGTATCGGAGTTGCTGTCATCATTAATGAATTGACAGCTTCTCCTTTATTGCTTAATAATTGACGTTGTTTCACACCGAAACGATGTTGTTCATCGGTAATTACATATTTTAAATTCTTGAATTTCACATCTTCTTGAATTAAAGAGTGAGTTCCAATTAATAATTCTATCTCACCAACCTCAAGTAGACTTAAAATAGTGTTCCTTTCTTTCTTAGGCGTGCTACTAGTCAAGAGAGCTACTGAGATATTCAAATCTTTAAAGAATTCAAAAAACGTTTCAAAATGTTGATTTGCTAATATCTCAGTTGGCGCCATAATTGCTGTTTGATAACCTGCTTTTATCGTTGCATATAAAGTTGCTGCTGCTACCGCAGTTTTACCACTACCAACATCACCTTGCAACAATCTATCCATTTTATAAGGATTATTTAAATCATCTACTATTTCATCAATAACACGACTTTGAGCTCCTGTTAGTGTAAAAGGTAAACTATTTTTAAATTCATTGATATCATTATTGTTTACTCCAACACGATATCTAGTATCCTCTATCCTACTATTAATATTCTGAAGCTGTAATTTTAACTGATAGTTAAACAACTCATGAAAAGCAAACATCTTCTTCGCTTTGTCAAATTCCTCAGAATTTTTCGGATAATGTAATGTATATAAAATCTTATCTAACTTCCAAATTCCTTTGAAATTTTCAGGAACTAAATCTAAGATAACATTTTCACCGTCTAGCATATTAAATGATTCTTCCACAAGCTTTGTAAATTTTTTCTGCGTTATACCTTGTTTAAGATGATAAAAAACTTCAATAGTATCCCCTTTAGGCTTTTCTTCAACAACATTGAAACTTATGCTCGAAGCTGTTATTGTATTATTTGCAGCATTATACGTCCCTTTTACAACAACATCCTTACCTTCAATTAGATTTTTTTTCAAGTAATGTTGATTAAAAAATACTATCTTTATACTACCTGAAGAAGTTGATAACGTGAAAAAAGACCTACTTCTTCTATTTCCATAAAACTGTGTACTTACTCTAGTTTCTACCTTTCCAGTCGTTATAACTTTTTCATTATCTTTTACAGAAGAAGAAAAATCAGTAGAACTAGATACTCTATAAGGAATATTATACAAAATATCACGAATAGTATAAATTTCTAGTTCGTTCAAAGTTTGTAAATATTTCTTTCCAACACCTTTTATAGTTCCTACTGATTTTTCTAAAATATTAATCATTACCGAATAATAAACTCCTATATTTTTCTCCAGTTTTTGTGATTGCAAGACCGCCTCTAGCAGTCTCTTTTAATGTCGTGGACATTTCTAATCCTATTTTATACATCGCTTCTAGTACTTCATCGGCAGGGATTCTACTTTTTATACCTGCCAATGCTAAGTCAGCAGCCATAAGTGCTGTGGAAGCTCCAGCTGCATTTCTTTTCACACAGGGTACTTCCACTAACCCCGCTACAGGATCACATACAAGGCCAAGCATATTTTTTAATGCTATAGCAAATGCATGAGCACTCATCTCAGCATCTCCGCCCATCGCTTCAACAATAGCTGCTGCAGCCATTGCACTTGCAGAACCTATTTCTGCTTGACAACCACCTTCTGCACCAGAACAAGAAGCATTATTCGCTACTACAAAACCGAAAGCTCCGGCTGTAAATAACATTTTTAATTGTGTTTCTTCATCAATATCGAATTTTTGTTTAAGTGCGTGTATACAACCTGGAAGAACTCCAGCCGAACCAGCAGTTGGAGTTGCACAAATTAAACCTAACGAGGCATTTACCTCATTAGTTGCAATTGCTGCTGCAACTCCGTTTAAAAAATCACTACCTGTAATTGATTTACCGCTATCTATATATTCTTGAAGCTTCTTGGCATCTCCTCCAGTAAGTCCTGTTTTTGAACTCACACCAGCCAAACCTTCTTCAACAGCTTGCATCATTACATTTAAGTTTCTTCTCATTAGTTTTTCAACTGCAGAACGTGTAACACCATTCACTTCAATTTCTTGTTCTATCATTAATTCAGAAACTGGTTTATTTTCAATTTTTGATTTTTCAACTATTTCTGCTAAACTAGTAAACATTCTGGTTTCCTCTACAATCTATCTGCAAATTTTACTTCATTAATATAATCTAGTTCAGTTAATTTCTTAATCTTATCTTCAGTTAATTCTTTTTGTGATTCTACTACTAATAAGTTTATCCCCTCTAAAATAGAGCTAGAATACATCTCTCTTACTTTTAAATCACCGAATATTTCTTCAACATGCATTGAAAGATCTTTTTTAGCATCATCTTTAAATTTATAAAATATGAAATAACTAGGAAAATCTCCTGATAAATTCACATCAAAACCTAGAAGTTCAAATATTACCATTTTTCCACCACCTATTGACTTTCCAATAAGATCTAGACTATGTCTACCTGCTTCAACTTCTATTTTCGCTGTATTAGGATGAATGTGTTCAATTCCACTTTCTATGAATTCAAACTCCATTCCAGCTAATTTCGCATCTTCCATACTAGTTCTTATACGTTTATCAGATGTGTTATAACCTAATAATCCACCTATTAATGCTATATCAGTACCGTGCCCTTTATACGTTTCTTTGAATGAACCGTATAATGTAATTTTTACATTTTCTGGTTGTTCCCCAAAGATATATCTTGTAAACAAACCAATACGTACAGCACCGGCTGTATGTGAACTTGATGGACCTACCATTACAGGTCCTATAATATCAAATACACTTCTGTATTTCATATTTACACCTCCAATATTGTAGGTAATATAACAGGTTTTCTTCCTATTTCACTTTCTAAAAATTCTCCTAGAGCTTCTAAAATTTGCAGTCTTATTTGGTAAACACCGCATTCTTCATTTTCTAATGCTGCTAGTACAGCATCTTTAATTATTACTTTAGATTGTGCAAATAGTTCAGTAGATTCATTTACATTTACGAATCCACGACTAATTACATCTGGATTATTCATTAGTTTTCTATTTTTGAAATCAATTGCAATTGAAACTACGATAACACCTTCTTCAGAAAGTTCTTTTCTATCTTTAATTACAACACTACCGATATCACCAATCCCTAATCCATCAACATATACATCAGATGCATCAAATTTACCAGCAATTCTAGCACTGTCACTAGTTAATGCTAGTACTTCACCATTTTCCATAATAAATGAATTTTCTAATGGAATATCACACTCAGCTGCTGTTTGAGCATGAATAACTTGCATTCTATACTCACCATGAATTGGCATGAAATACTTAGGTTTAATAAGTCTAAACATTAGTTTTTGTTCTTCTTTTGAACCATGTCCTGATGTATGAACATTATTTACACTTGATGTAATGACATTAGCACCAAGTTTTGATAATAAATCAATATTCTTATTAATAGACAATGTGTTTCCTGGAATAGCTGAACTTGCAAAAATTACAGTATCAGTCGGCATTATTGTAATCTTCTTATGCGTTCCATTCGCAATCCTACTTAATGCTGCAAGTTCCTCACCTTGAGTCCCTGTACATAAAATAAGTAATTTATTAGGATCTACTTGATTTAGATATTTACTATTAACAAACGTTTCTTTAGGTGCTTTAATATAACCTAATTCCGTTCCAATTTTAATAGCTTTCTCCATAGAACGACCAAATACCACAATCTTTCTTCCATGTTCAATACATGCCTCTACTACTTGTTTAACACGATATACGTTCGAAGCAAATGTAGCAAATATAACTCTATGTTTTTCTTTACGAAGTATATTAGAAATAGTTTTTCCTACTTCTTTTTCACTTTGTGTAAACTCAGTTCTTTCTGAGTTTGTCGAGTCAGATAGTAAACATAATACACCTTGTTCACCAATCGCAGCCATTTTATGTAAGTTAGTTCCTTGACCAACAGGAGTAAAATCAAATTTAAAGTCTCCTGTATGAACAATATTTCCTTGCGGAGTATTAACAATTACTCCAAATGAATCAGGAATTGAGTGCGTAGTGTTATGGAAAGAAACTTTAAGGTATTTAAAGCTTAACACTGTATCTTCATCTATTATGTTTAACTCAGCTTTAGCCAATAAATTGTGTTCCTCTAGTTTTGATCTTATAAGACCAATAGCTAAAGGTCCACCATAGATTGGTAAATTTACTTTTCTTAGTAAAAATGGTAATCCACCGATGTGATCTTCGTGACCGTGAGTAATTATTAATGCTTTAATTTTGTCCACATTTTTCTCAATATATGAGTAATCTGGGATTACATAGTCAATTCCTAGAATATTATCTCCAGGAAACTTAACTCCAGCATCGATAATAACTATTTCATCTCGATATTGGATTGCATAGGTGTTTTTTCCAATTTCCCCTAGACCACCGATGGCAGCTACACCTACTTCATTTTTTTTAATGATCTTATCCATTAACTTTCTCCACTTTGAAGTCTTCAGATTGTTTTTCAAACTCTAAGTATGCTTCGCTTAATTCTTGAACAAGTTCCACATTGTAGTTTCTGTCATCTAAATACTTTCTAACTGCTGGTACTCCATCAGCTTCAACATATAATACTTGAGTGTTCTCCCTTACTGGAATTTCCTTTGAATTTTCTTGGTAAAATACTTTAAATACTGCCATTAATAATCTCCTATCATTTCTTTTAATATATTTAATGTGTAATCTATTTCATTTTTTGTTGTGTTAATATTTATAAATGAAAACTGTATAATGTTTCTTTCTTGTAAGTATGAACTCTTGTAATGAATAAAAATATTATTTATTGCAAGTGAAGAACCCACATTAAGTGAACATATTTTTTCAGGAAGTTCTACAGTAATAATTACTGGAGATACTTCTTTATCTTTAAATTTCATAATTGGAAGATTTAATTGCTTTAATCCTTCCTTCATATATGTATATTTTTCCTGTACCTTTTCATATCTT
>CALIWM010000082.1:0-3938 GCA_938046645.1 uncultured Gemella sp.
GCATTATAAAACTCTAGAACTTTCTGTTTTATATTCGATTCACTCAAACCATACTCATTAAGAAGATAATCCATTTTCCCTACTTGACCGAATCTTTCTTGAACACCCATCCGATGAATTTTTGTTATTCCATCATCAGAGAATAATTCACATAAAGCACTGCCAATTCCACCTATCTGATTGTGGTTTTCTACAGTAAATATAGTTTTTCCGCTTAACATTGTTTTTATCTGTTCTGGTATCGGTTTGATTCTAAATAAATCTATCACACCTACTGAATAACCTAATTTAGACAGTTCATCCGCAACTCGAATACTTGGAGCAACCATTATGCCAGAAGCAACTATTACAACATCTTCACCGTGTCTTAACTCAATGTAGCCTTTAGAAAAATCTTCTCCACCTTGATATACAGGCTCTGGAGCTTTTCTAATTGTTCGAATATATTTTAGTCCTTTTAATTCTAATGTCTGGTTCAAGATTTCACGAAATTGGATATCATCAGTTGCTTCAAAAATGATTGATTTAGGAATTAAACGTAACAATCCAATTTCTTCAAATGGCATATGTGTTCCACCATTCATCTCTGCCGTTACTCCTGCATCTGAGCCAATCACAGTGGCATCCAATTGTGCGTACCCAAGAGAAATAAATAATTGATCAAATACTCTTCGTGAAGCAAAAGGGCCAAATGTATGAAGATAAGGTCTAAACCCCTGAATAGATAAACCTGCTGCAAGTCCGACCATCTCTGCTTCCATGATCCCAACATTCACATAACGGTCTCCAAAGTCCTTTTCAAGATTATTAGTAGCCATCGAACTTGACAAGTCTGCTTCTAAAACTACTATATCAGAATAACTTTGGTTAGCTTCTAGAAGGAAATCTCTATACACATGTCGTAATTCTTTCGTACTTCTCATCATTCTGTTTCCTCCAATTCCTGACTTAATCTTTCTACAACTGAAGTTAACATTTGTCTCTCCTCTACAGTAGGGCGAAGATGATGATTGGATTTCATTTCTTCCAGCTCTCGAACTCCTTGACCTTTAATAGTGTCTAATACAATACACTTAGGGGATGAATTATTTGACTGTTTTAATTGGATAATCCCTTCATAAATTTCTCTAATATCTGAACCATTGACCCTAATGGATTCAAACCCAAATGCTGAGAATTTTTCTACAAAATCACCTGGATTACAAATATCCTTTGTAAAACCATCTAATTGTTTTTTGTTATCGTCTACAAATACAATTAAATTAGATAACTGTTGATGAGAAGCAAACTGTATAGCCTCCCAACATTGTCCCTCATTTAACTCACCATCTCCAACAATAGCATAGGTATAAAAGGGACTTTTTCTTATTCTCTGACCATATGCAAGTCCGGTTGCAACACTAATTCCCTGTCCTAAAGAGCCAGTTGTCATATCTATGCCCGGCGTTAGATTTCTATCAGGATGAGACGGTAATTTGGTTCCATTTGTATTTAAAGAATGTAAGAATTCTTTGTCAAAGAAACCATTCAAATAGAGTGTGCTGTACAAAGCTGGTCCAGCATGTCCCTTGGATAAAACAAAATAATCTCTATCTCGTGACGCAAATATTTCTGGAGTCATCGGCATTATTTCACCATAAAGCACTGCTAAAACTTCTACTATAGACAGACTCCCTCCATAATGGCCGAATCCAAGATGATTCAATGTTCTAAGAGTATTTAATCGGATTTTTGTTGCAAATTTTCTTAACTCATCTTCTCTATTTTCACTTAAAATCATCCCTTATTCCTCCTTTGCAGATGGCTTTTTAATAAAGGATACTCCAAACATAACTGCTAGAATAAGAACAAGACCAATAACAATGCCTGCTTGTGAGCCAAATTGATTCAACATTCCTAAAATAATTCCTGATAGACCAAAATCTGCATCTGAGAAAGTTGACCCTTGGAAACCAAGTCCTCCCAAAACTGGCATTAAAAAGACTGGAAGAAAACTAATTAAAATACCTTGTAAAAATGCTCCAATAGTGGCTCCACGAACACCACCAGATGCATTCCCAATGACACCTGCAGTCGCTCCACAGAAGAAATGAGGCACAACGCCTGGTAAGATGACAACCGTTCCTGAAGCAATCATAATTGCCATACTTACTAAACCACCAACAAAACTAGAGATAAATCCAATTAGGACTGCATTAGGTGCATAAGTATAAACAATCGGACAATCCAAAGCAGGTTTTGAATTAGGTACAAGACGCTCTGAAATACCTTTAAAGGCTGGAACAATTTCACCCAAAATAAGGCGAACACCTGCTAAAATAACAAATACACCTGCTGCAAATTGACCTGCTAATTGTAAAGCATAAACTAGACCACTTGTACCATTACTGATTTCTTTTTCTATATATTCTGACCCTGCAAAGATAGCTACAATAATGTAAATAACTGCCATAGATAAAGTAATACTAACAGTACTATCACGTAAAAAAGCTAAACTCTTTGGGAATTTAATGTCCTCTGTTGATTTTGATTTGTCACCGATAAGGCTACCAGTGAAACCACTTAACCAATATCCCAAAGAACTGAAATGACCTAAAGCCACCTTGTCATTTCCAGTTAATTGAACCATATATTTTTGCACAAATGCCGGGGAAACACTCATAATAATACCAAGTGCTAATCCTCCTAGTAAGATAAGAGGCAAACTTGTAAAGCCAGCAACTGATAAAATGACCGCAATCATACACGCCATATATAGAGTGTGGTGCCCTGTTAAAAAGATATATTTGAATCGAGTAAAACGAGCAATTAAGATATTGAATACCATACCTGCAAACATAATCATTGCAGTAGCTGAGCCATATGTGGTTAAAGCTACAGCTACAATTGCTTCATTATTCGGTACAACTCCAGATAAATGAAAAGCATGTTCAAACATGGTACCAAATGGATTCAAAGAATTTTGTACAATTCCTGCACCACCAGATACAACTAAGAAACCAACAAAAGTCTTAATTCCACCTTTAATAATATCAGGTAATTTCTTCTTCTGAAGAACTAATCCTAAGATTGCAATTAAAGCTACTAAAATAGCTGGTGTACTAACAATATCCAATATGAACTTCATCATGACGCTAGCCTCCTAAATAAGTCCTTTTTCTTCACAAAGTTTAGTAATTAATTCTCGTAGTTCATCCATATCAATAATACTATTTAAGATACGAACATCTCCAAGATGACTAGCTGAATCAGCTAAATCACGACCAACAATCCAAATATCAGCTGCATTTGGATCTGCTCCACCTAAATCATAGTGTTCAACTTCTACATCTGAAACATTCAAATCACTCAATACAGATTCAATATTCATCTGTACCATAAAACTTGAACCTAATCCTGAACCACAAGCTGTACCAATTTTTAACATTATCTAATCCTCCTGTTTAATTATCATTTCAATGTCATCATAGTTTTTTGAAATGATATTTTTAAGAAGAATAAAAGCAAATTTAGAAATAGTAAAAGAGTCCTCTTTATATTTTTTATCTCCATCTATTTTAAAAGCAAAAATAAAAGTTTCCCCTCCATCTCCATCAACAAAATCTTCTTTTTCAATATTTCCTTTTTCATATAAATAAGTGTTTTTAATATCACCAAAGCCAATTTCTATTTCATATTTCTTATCATCAGTTGTAAGTAATGAATCTTCAAGCCTACTATAAGGGACTTTTATTATCTCTTTTGTACTTAGAGATTTTTGATTTTTAAATCCAACACTTTTTACTGTAACAGGCGTTAATAAATTGACCTCTTTCCAATAATTTAAAATCCTTTTTACTTCATTCATACTAGACCTCCATTATATTTTTTAAAAATTTCTTTTGTAATTTGAATTTTATCATTTAACTTTTTTTTCAGTTCTTTAATTTCATTTATTG
>CALIWM010000083.1:0-2826 GCA_938046645.1 uncultured Gemella sp.
AATCTTGATAACAGATGTAGCAGTTGGAAAATTCCAAGAGATGTTATTTGATGCTGATAAAAGAGATAGTTATTTAAAAATTTCTATAGAGTTACAAGGTACTCAAATGCAATATGCAATTGATATCAAGGATGAATTAGAAGCAGGAGATAAAGTACTTAACTTTGGCGACTTAAAAGTTATTGTAAATGAAGAAGATGAGCTTCTGTTAAAAGGTCTTGAAATTGATTATGTTCAAGATGAATTTGGAAGTGAATTTACATTACACAATCCAAATATGATTGAAATTTATGATGATGAAGATGGTGGCTGCTGTGGAAACGGCTGCTGCTGCGGATAAAAATATAAAATAACAGTTAAAAGGAGAAATCAATACTATGAAAAACGTAGTAATTTTAGGTGCTGGATATGCAGGACTAACGACTTTAAAAGGATTAAAAAAAGCTGCTAAGGCTGGAGAGGTAAAAGTTACTTTAGTAAACAAAAACTCTTATCACTATGATACAGTAAACTTACACGAAGTATCAGCAGGTAACATTGCATCAAGAGATATCTGTATCGATATTAAAGATTTAGTATCTCCAGGTGTTGAATTTATTCAAGATGAAGTAATTAAAATTGATACAGAGAAAAAATTAGTATTAACTAAAAAACACGAACTTGATTACGATGTGTTAGTAGTTGGATTAGGTTTCCAACCTGAAACATTCGGAATTGAAGGTATGGCTGAAAATGCAATGCCAATCGCTGATATTAATGCTGCAGAAAAAATCTCTGCTACATTAGAAGATAACTTCAGAAAATATGCTACAAGTGAAGAAAAAGATGTTAAAGACATTTCTGTAATCGTTGGTGGTACAGGTCTTGCTGGTATGGAATTCTTAGGAGAATTAGTTCACCGTAAAAAAGAATTATGTTCTAAATATGGAATTGATGAAAAATTAGTTAAAATTTACGGATTAGATGCAGCGCCAACATTATTACCAATGTTCACTAAAGAGTATAGTGATTATGCAAGAAAATACCTAGAAGATAACGGTATTGAAATTATCTTAGGGGCTGGAATTAAAGGAGCTACTAAAGATAGCTTCACTATTGAAGTTGACGGAGAAAGAAAAGAACTATTCGCATCTACATTAGTATGGACTGCAGGTGTTCGTGGAAACAAACTTATGGACGAAGCATTCCCAGAACTTTCTAAACGTGGACGTCTTGTAACTACACAACAATTAACAGTACCAGGACTTGACGATGTTTATATCGTTGGTGACTGTGCAGCATTCATCGAAACTGGTCAAGAAAGACCATACCCAACAACAGCTCAAATCGCTAACCAAATGGGTGCATACGTTGGAGCTAGAATCAGTGGAAAACAAGTTGGTGACTTCAAATACATCAACCGTGGTGTAGTATGTTCATTAGGATACAAAGATGGTATTGCAGATGTTATGGGTGGTAAAAAAGCTAAAGGTTTCGCAGCGGCGAAACTTAAAAAAATCAGCGAAGCTAAAGCAATTTACGAATTAACTGACTTCGTAACTGCACTTAAAAATCAACGTATTCTTTAAGAATAGTATTAAGTAAATTTATAAAGAAGACTCTATAAACATGGGTCTTCTTTATTTTTTGAGATGTATTTTATATGAATGTTAAATATTACTTAATAAATTTGTTATTTATTGAGTTTTCAGCCATGTTAGTTTGAAAAAAAGTTATAATTATGGTAAGATATAGTGTAGAGAAAATTTAACCAAATAAAGTTATGGGGAAAAATTATGATTTATAAAATAGCAAATACAGCGGAAGAATATGAACAAATTTTCAAATTAAATTATGAAACATTTGTTGAAGAAATTCCTCAACATGAAAAAAATGAAACAAAAAAATTAAAAGATAAGTTTCATGATAAAAATATATATATTATAGCGAAAAAGAAAAATGATGTAATTGGGATGATTTCATTATCTGATCAAAGACCATTTTCGTTAGATCTAAAACTAAATGATATTGATAAATTCTATAACGGTAGTTATAAAAAACCTGTAGAAATTAGATTACTTTCAATCAAGGAACAATATAGAAAAACTAAAGTTTTCACAGAATTATTACAAAGAACATTTAATTATATAATTCAAAATGCATATGACATTGTTTTTATTTCAGGTACAACACGCCAAGAAAAATTATATAATCACATAGGATTTGTGAAATTCCATGAAAATGTAGGGACAAAAGAAGCAGAATATATGCCTATGTATCTTAAACTGGATAATGGTAATAAAGTTATTGAAAGATTGGCGAAAGCACAAAGAATAAACTTCTTACCAGGTCCAGTTGATTTATCTGAAGATGTAATAGCAAAATTATCTAAGCAACTATACTCTCACAGAAGTAGTGAATTTGTTGCGTTAACTAAGGATACGTTATCGAAGATTGAAGGTATATTAGATGTCAAACAAGCAACGATATTACATGGATCAGCTACACTGGCTAATGAAGCTATTATGGCTCAATTAAAGGGGAGAAATCTGATAAAAGGTCTAGTTTTAGCTAATGGCGAATTTGGTAACAGGCTAGTTCGTGAAACAAAGAGACATGGGCTTGATATAGAGACTTATTCTGTAGAATTTGGAGAAAGCTTTGATCTTAATGTATTATCAGATAAAGTTAAATCTGGAAACTATGATTTTGTTTATGTAGTTCACAATGAGACTAGTGTTGGAATATTAAATGATTTAGATGAAATTACTAGAATTGTTAAAGGTAATAACTTAGTTTTAGCAGTTGATGCAGTTTCAGCAGTAGGAGCTATCAAATATAGCTATA
>CALIWM010000084.1:0-4452 GCA_938046645.1 uncultured Gemella sp.
CTGAAGACTTAACTTTTGACCACGGTGTAGAATGTTGTGGTGGAGATGGTAGTGGATATGCGATAAACGACATAATCAAATACATCAAACCACAAGGAAGTTTAGTACTAATGGGAGTTAGTGAATACAAGGTAAATATCAATACACGTGATATATTAGAAAAAGGACTAACACTAATAGGTTCTTCACGTTCAGGTAGAATCGATTTTGAGAAAGCTATCGAGATGCTGAGTAATAAGAAATTTGAAAGAAGATTCAAGAATATTATTGAACTTGAGCAACCTGTGAGAAATATTAAAGATATTCATAGGGTGTTCGCAACGGATTTGAATACAGCCTTTAAAACTGTGTTTAAGTGGGAGATATAATAAAGAAAGTTTTTTCTTTTGATTAATTAATACAATAGAATAAAATTATTTAGGTGATTCATGAAACTATTAAGATGGTTTTCTGAGTCACCTTTTTATGTTGTAATATTAAAATAAGTAATATTATTTCTATGAATTATCATATTTTATGTTATAATGCTAAGTGATGAAGAATTAGAAAATATTTATGTGTATTTTTAAAGAGAATAAATTTTAATTCAAAGGATATTTTTTAGATGCTAAAAAGGAGAACAGAGTGGATATTTTTATATTATTACTAATTTCATTATTTGTTTATCTTATACCGAGAACAGATGTCGATTATTTAAGTAATAAATCAACTAAATCACTGAAGGGACTCTTGGCTTTACTTATAATTTTTCACCATATTTCTCAAAAAATTACTACTGGTGAAAATTTTTCAAATTTTGAATACATGGGACGATATATCGTTGCATTGTTTTTCTTTCTGTCTGGTTATGGACTGTATTTCCAGTATAGTAACAACGCAACTTATATGGAGAATTTCTTGAAGAAAAGATTGGTTAGAATATTTATACCTTTTTTTGTTTTTATAGTTATTTATGTGATTTATAGAGCGACATTAGGTGAAGTTGTTAATGTAGACTTTTTCTTATCTTTTTGGAGAGACCACAGCAATATTATTTATAATGGCTGGTTTATTAACAGTATAATAGTTTTATATGTTATTTTCTATATTTCTTTTAAAAGTAAAGATACAAAAATAGCTGTATTTAAACTAGTATTTTTGACATTAGTTTATATTTTTTGGAAAGCGTATCAAGATCATGGGGATTGGGAATATGTTAGTATAATGGCATTTTTATTAGGTATATTCTGGATGAAATATAGGGTTTCTATAGATAAGTTTATAGAGAAAAAGTATTTTATTTTTCTCATTTCATTTAGTATACTAATGTACGTATTTCGCCATTATGAAGATATTATGAAAGATATTGGGATTACAAATAGATATGTTTATTATGGAATAGTTGGAAACTTATGCACAATGGTTTTTGTAGTTTATTTTTTATTATTAACAAATAAACTCAATTTTTCAAATAAATATCTTGATTTTTTAGGAGATATATCATTTGAAATATATATGATTCATGGCTTAGTTATGCATTATTTTGGTAAGTTTTTTGTTTCATCAGATGTAAATGATGTACTTTATACTATTGTGGTATTGTTTGTTAGTATTGTTTCCGCATATTATATAAAAAAATTAATAATTATTCTTGAAAAGAATATTATGAAAGCTGTTTAATATATTTTAGAAATAGGATCAGGGAGTGATTCAACAAAATTGATTTCTTAGAAATCGTGATGTTTGAGTCACTCTCTTTTTTATTATTGATGAAAAATTATAGTAAAAATACTATGAGTTATCTCATTTTATGTTATAATGGTAAGTAATATTGTAATGTAGAAAAGAGGCTTTACATTGAAACAACTAATAAAAAGTAAAATAGAAAAACTACTTACTGAATCTGAGGAAGTGGTAAAAGTAGAACAACTAGGTGGTATGACAAATAGCAATTACTTAGTTGAAACTACTAATAACAAATATATAGTTAAGTTCTTTGGTAAAGGGACTGATAGGCTGATCAATAGGGTTGCAGAGAAAAATAATCTTGCAAATCTTGCTGATCTAGGCTTGGATGTGAAAAACTATATCTTTGATATTGAATCTGGAATAAAGGTAAATGAATATATTGAGAATGCAACAACTTTTGATGCGCATTATCTAAAAGCAAAGAAAGAAGAAGTTGCGAAAATTCTAAAAAAAGTACATAGCTCTGGGAAGGTTCTTGAAGGAGAATTTAGAGTCTTCGATGAGATAAGAAAATATGAGAGTCTGATTGAAGGTAATATCAGCTATCCTTATTATGAGAAGATAAGGGAGAAGGTATTTTCTTTACAAAATCATCTAGAAGAGATTGGTGTTGATAGAAAATCTTGTCATATCGATCTTGTACCTGAGAATTTTATCGAAGATGAGACTGGTCGCGTTTATCTTATTGACTGGGAATATTCTGCGATGAATGATCCGATGTGGGATTTAGCGGCGCTTTTCTTAGAGTCTAACTTTAGAAAGGCTGAAGAAGGAGAATTCTTTAAAGCGTATTTCAGTGAAGATACTCCAGTTAGCGTAGCTAAGATTATGATTTATAAAATATTACAGGACTTCCTGTGGAGTCTGTGGACGATTTATAAAGAAGAACAAGGTGCAGACTTTGGAACTTATGGAAAAGATAGATACTTAAGAGCAGTTAAGAATTTGAAGGAGTATGTAGAAAGTTATGAAAAATAAAATAGGTGTATCGGCAGGGCTTTTATCTGGTATGTTCTGGGGGCTTGGGCTTGCGATAAGTGCGTATATATTTTCACTTTATAATATTTCGCCTTTTGCAGTCGCAGTTGTCCACGATTTCATTAGTATTTTTGTCCTATTAGCAATTATTTTAGTTAAGTATAAAAGAATCAATTTCAAGATTTTTACGAATATAAAAAGTGTTAGTGTTATTGTTGGTGCTCTTCTTGCAGGGCCTATTGGAATGCAGTGTAATCTATATGCGGTGAAGTATATAGGAAGTGGGTTAACATCTTCTATTACAGCGATTTATCCTGCTGTGTCGGTAATACTAGCTGTTATATTTTTAAAAAATAAAGTTTCATCAAAAACGATTTTAGGAATTGCGCTTATTATTGTTGGTATTTTCGTCCAAAGTTATAAGAGTGAACAGGTTGAATCATTTTACCTTGGGTTTATGTTCGCATTAATTTGTGCAGTTGCTTGGGGGAGTGAGAGTGTTCTTAGTTCATATGCGATGAAAAACAATTTAAATGAACTTGAGACTTTATTAATTCGTCAGGTTACATCATTTTTAGCGTATTTAGTAATAATTTCATTCAATGGTTTAGGAATTGAGACGAGCCTTGATGTGAAATTCGGGGGGCTTATTGTCTTCTTCGTAGTTAGTAATATGGTATCTTACATATTATATTATATGGCTATTAATAGACTAGAACCAGCAAAGGCAACAGGACTTAATGTCAGCTATGTTGTTTGGACAATATTATTCTCGATGATTTTTGTCGCATTAGAGGTGAATTTACAATTAGTCATTACATCTATTATTATCATATTAGGTGTTTATGTTATTGTTAGAGAGGAGTAACAAATAGATAATGAAAGCAATTATATTGGCTGCAGGTTTAGGAACGCGTCTTAGACCGATGACAGATAATACTCCAAAGGCTTTGATAAAGGTTAAAGACAAGCCACTTGTGGAGTACCAAATAGAGTTTTTAAAAGAAAAAGGAATAGATGAGATAATCGTTGTTGTTGGATATTTACATGAACAATTCGATTATTTAAAAGAAAAGTATAATGTAGAACTAGTGTTTAATGATAAATACGCTGAGTATAACAACTTCTACTCATTATACTTAGTTAAGGAAAAATTAGCAGATAGTTATGTAATCGATGCGGATAACTATTTATTCAAAAATATGTTTAGAACTGATATTGATCGTTCGACATATTTCAGCGTTTACCGTGAAGATTGCGAGAATGAATGGTTCTTAATCTATGGCGATGATTATAAAGTTCAAGATATTATCGTAGATAGCAAAGCTGGAAGAATACTTAGTGGGGTATCTTTTTGGGATAAGGAAACTGCAGAGAAAATCGTAAGCTTTATCGATAAAGCTTATGAAAGTAATGAGTTCATGAACTTATATTGGGATAATATGGTTAAAGATAATATTGAAAAATTAGATGTTTATGTAGAAGAGTTAGAACCTAATAGTATCTATGAGATTGATAGTGTTAAAGACTATAAAAAATTAGAAGAAATACTAAAAGAAGAATGTGAGAAATAATCTCCATTCTTTTTTATTATTATAGAGATTAAGTAATAATATTTCTTGCTATTTTGTAATATATATGTAATAAAAAATAATCTATTTGTAACCTTAAATAAGAAGGGAATATGGTATAAAATGGAGATTTATCTTTTCGACAAGGAGAACAACCGACTAAACCAACAATTCT
>CALIWM010000085.1:0-2725 GCA_938046645.1 uncultured Gemella sp.
GGAGAAAATATGAAATTTAATAAAGAAGAAATAGTTTTGTTTTTAAAACAAAATTTTAAAATTATAGCAGCTGCATTTTTATGTAGTGTGTTATTTGTAGTGGCCGGGTTTTATTATTTTAGTAATTCATCACCAGATAATAATGATATAAATTTTAATGTTCAAAAATCCTCAGAAGATAATCAAAATGGGGAGCAAAAAGAGGATGAAAACAAAATTTTTGTTGATGTAAAAGGTGCGGTTAAACACCCTGGGGTATTTGAAACAACGAAAGATAAAAGGGTAAAAGATTTAATAGAAGAAGCCGGTGGACTTTTGGATGATGCTGATACTTCTACTTTAAATTTGAGTCAAAAAGTAAAGGATCAGATGGTTATTTACGTGCTTAAACACGGAGAAAAGCCGAAACAAATATCTGATGTTGGTATAAGCTCATCTAATGGAGATGTGATTAATATTAATACTGCTAATAAAGAACAACTTATGAAAATTTCAGGAGTTGGAAAAACGAAGGCTGAGGCAATTATTTCATATAGAGAAAAAAATGGGGATTTTAAAAAGAAAGAAGATATTACAAAAGTACACGGTATAGGTAAAGCTACTTTTGAGAAAATTAAAGATAAAATAGAGGTATAGTTATGCAAAGAATTAGTTGGGATGAGTACTTTATGGCTCAAAGCCACCTATTATCACTTAGATCGACTTGCAGTAGGTTATCTGTTGGAGCGACGATAGTTAAAGATAAGAGAATAGTTTCAGGTGGTTATAATGGTTCAATTAAAGGTGATGAACATTGTATAGATGTTGGTTGTAAAGTAGTAGAAGGGCACTGTGTAAGAACTATTCATGCTGAAATAAATGCAATTTTACAATGTTCTAAGTTCGGTGTTGGAACTGAAGGTGCAACTATTTATGTTACACATTTTCCATGTTTGAATTGTACAAAATCTATAATTCAGGCAGGAATAAAAGAAATTTGTTATGCAAATGATTATAGAAATAATGAATATGCTCGAGAGTTATTAGAAAAATCAGGGGTTGTCGTAAGAAAAGTAGATTACGACGTAAATAATGTAGTAGAAAGGTTACTAAATAAATAGTAATGATATACTTACAACTTTCTTTACTAGCATTAGGGGCGATATTATTAAATTATAATGTAATAATATCTATGCTATGTATTGTTATTTTTCTACTAATAACTTGGAAAAATAAAAATCTTAATGCTAGGAAAACTATTATTTGTGTAATAGTCTTCTTAGCTTTTTTTATTCGGGGAGCATATGAACAAAAGAATAACATTACGCATCTAAGTAATGTTGAAAATAAAAATTTAGAACTAGTAGTTTCGGATAGGTTTGATGTTAATGGAGCCTATGTGTCTTCTATTGGCTATCTTTCAGATGAGAAGGTGCTGGTGAGTTATATAGTCAAGAGTGAAGAAGAAAAGAAATTTTTTAAAGAAAAATTTTGGGGTGGAAAAATATTAGTAAATGCTAATATAGAAGATACTTCAGAAAAGACTAATTTTTATTCATTTGATTATAAAAAGTATAATGAGAATAGGGGAATCTTTAAAAGGGTAACTATTAATGAAATTCATGATGTTAAAAATATAGATTCTGTCTATTTTAAATTTTTAACTCTTAGAAATAAATTAAGTTTGAAAATTAATAGAGAACTAACCTTTGATAAAAGTGGTTATTTTCAAGCTTTAATTTTCGGAGATAAAGGATATTTATTAAAAGATGACATAAATTCATTTAAAAATTTAGGAACAAGTCATCTATTAGCTATTTCAGGATTACACATAGGTGTACTAATTTCTCTAATTTACTTTATCTTATTAAAATTTAGAGTAAGTGTTGAATATATTGAGAAAATTATCTTGACTATAGTTCCATTGTATATGTTGCTTAGCGGAGCTAGCGCCTCTGTTCTTAGGGCAGGATTTATGATTATATTTTATATCTTGCTTAGAAGAAAAAATATAGATAAGCTTGGCAGTTTGTTTCTTACTTTTCTAATACTAATAATGTATAACCCATTATTTATTTTTAATATCGGTTTCCAATTATCATTTTTAATTACATTTTGTCTACTGATGTCTGAAAGTTATATTAAAAAAGCTAAGAATAAATTCCACGGGGCCCTTAGAATCAGTCTAATTTCTACATTAGCAAGTATGCCGATATTAATGTATAATTTTTATAATATTGTTTATATTTCTGTATTCAGTAATATTATCTTAGTACCGATTTTTAGTGTTGTGATTTTCCCTTTAGTTATTTTTAGCTATATTTTATTCCTTATAAATATTCAGCTATTTAATACTATCTGTAGACCTATATTAAATATTACTTTCAATATATTCGATAAAATTCAGGACTTGTTTTTAATAGCTCAACCTATTCGTATAGGAAAGTTAAACATATTTTTTATAATAGTTATATTCATCTTTGTCTTAACTATATTGATAAACTTAAATAAATTCAAATATATGAGTGCTATTTATGGAGTTTTTGGAATAATTCTAGTTTGTTTAGGAGCTACATATACTCCTAAAGCATATATTGAAGATGTAAATATAGGAAAAGAGAGTATTTTATATGTCAGAGAAAATAAAAAAAATATGTTGATAAATACATCTAACAATATTCAAAATTTTTATACAGATTACAGAAAAAAAGATAAGGATTATGATATAATAAACCAGTACGATTTG
>CALIWM010000086.1:0-2938 GCA_938046645.1 uncultured Gemella sp.
CCCACTTATGCTCATATTTACTGTCGCTTGCATCATAGAAAAACGGATTTATTATAACCTTATCCATCCACTTCTTTAGAACTCTGTCAACATCCCAGTGCCAGCCGCATAGGGTTCTCATCTTATCCGTAAATTCTTCCGCACTTTTGCTTACAAAGCCTGAACATTGTAAGTCATACAAGTAATATTCCAGAACTGCAGCTACTAAAATTTCTTTACCTTCCACTCTAAAGCATGGCCATGATGGATAGCCTGCTTTTGCTCTCGTCCGGGACAAGCGGGCGATTCCCTCTTGCACATCTTTAACACATAGATCAAAGTACTTTCTTAAGCTTTTATCTCTGATAGCATCATCAAAGACAAAGTATGTTGGTTTATCTCCCATTAGCTTCATTCCTTCCAAATGTCCTAAAACATAATAAAACTAGTTGCAACCGTTGATTCAAATGCCTAATTATGTCTCATTAACTTCGAACCCTCTTATCAGCTCCCATGTATCTTTAAATTTAAGATTCGAAGTCTTTTTGTCTATGGAAATTTTACTATAAATGTCTTCCAACGTGGAAGCAGGCGAGAGAATTCCTAATACATAATCTTCCAATTCCACTCGACCAATCTTCTCAAATCTGTCTATAATCAATCCTAGCTCTTTATGATTGAACCAACAGTCTGTCTTCAGGCAGTATGATGTATTCTGTTTTCCACACGCAATTTCACTGTTTATAAAATCATCTATACTAGGTTTTTCTTTTTGCAGTAATCGTGTACATGCCAAGTGGTATTCTATTTTTCTTGGTCCTTCATCCACCGAGGACACAAAGCAAACACCATACTCATCATCAAATTTTATCGCAAGAACATCTCCTGTTTGAAAGTAGGGTTTTCTTGTAGTCTTTGACTTTGGTACTTTGATTGGCTTTGGATTTTCGTTTTCTAATTGTATTGCTAATTTATCCAGGTTCTTTTGCCTTTGCTTTAGGGCCTTGCCGTCTATTTCAAGCCAGAATTCATCCGCTCCTTTTTTGATGATTCCGATTGTTTTCTCTTTTACATCATCTGGCAGATGTCCTATTTTCCATAGCGAATAAGCAAGCGCTGACCAGTAAATTTCGGAATAAAAATCATCGATGCAATAGTCTTTTTCTTCAGCTAGCATGGTTTCGACGATTTTATCTACACTCACCCCGTCCTTATAGCTCCCGATAACATAATTATAGATATCATATCCTGTATCGCTATCTATAATTTTCACACCATCTATTGCCATAATGCATACTCCCTCATAATTTTTCTAATTCCTCAGCTGAAATATCCGTTCAATTCATTTTCTTCCAATAAATTCTATGCTTCATCAATAGCTATAACAAGCTCGCTTTTTATCCCATTAAGTTCAATATAATTATCGGATTCATCATTTGAAAATGACTCTACCTTTTTTCCGTACTTTTCATAATAAATAGTATTAGCAATTCCTTTTTTTGCACTTCTAAAACAGAAGTTTTCAGGTATTATAAGTCTTGATGTTGCAGACAATTGATTGATTTCAATTGCACCTTCATGTGAGGTAACATTATCGTATTCCGTACGACTTTCATAGATATAGTCAGATTTTTTACTCTCTGTTTTCTCATTTGACAGTAATTCATCTATAGATATTTGAAAGAGATTGGCTATAGCCATCAAGTTTGAAATATCAGGTGTTCCAGTTCCATTTTCCCACTTTGTAATCGCCTGACGAGATACACCAATCTTCTCCGCCATCTTTTCCTGTGACAGTCCTGCCTGTTTTCTGTAATGTTTGATTTGATCTTCAAATAAAGTCATTTTTCTACCTCCGATATTTAGATATGTTTTACTTACCTCAAAGGTTAGTAAATTGACGTTTACCAATCAAGAAACATTAGTTGTCTTTATGATATTTTTTTGCTACTTTTCGTAGCAAAGCTGCAAAAATCTTAGTTTAAGAAAGGTTTATTTCTCTACTCTATATACCATATCGCCTCTGTTCCAAATATACATAATTGCTGACACTGGTTGTTTACCATCTTCCCAAATCCAGCCTGTATATGTTGCCGTGTTACCAAAATATCCTTCTTTGATTATTTCAAACTCTGAACCTGTATATTCATCCATAAATTGCTGTAATTCAATAGCCTTCCCATAAAAACGGCCTTCACCCAAAGTTTTATTGAATATCAGTACATCACACATGTCCAAATCACAATCTCTAAAACATACTTCGCCTGGATATTCTTTTTCTTCACCATCCACAAATTGAAATATTTTATGTACCTTTAATGTCAAAGTCTTATTATGATATTTTATCTTATTCACCCTGCTGTCATGAAGGCTAAAAAGAATATTGCTGCTTCTATCATGTATAAAATCCATATTGTTCCTCACAAAATCGAATTAATTATAATTTCATTTTAACAAATTATCTATCATCTGCTCTGGAGCATCCATAAATCTTTTTGTTATAAAAAAATGTTCAGTTTCCTTGTAATCGATGCTCTTTATTCCTTCATTCGTAATTTCAAGAACTTCAGCATCTGGAAATGTCATCAAAATGGGCGAGTGTGTAGAAATTATAAACTGAGATTTTTCATCCACCAGTTTCTTTATATAACACATCAATTCCATAAGTCGCATTGGCGATAAAGCCGCTTCAGGTTCGTCTAATATATATAATCCATTTCCAAAAAACCTATTTTCCACTAAAGCCATAAAGCTCTCACCATGTGATTGTTCATGTAAAGATATACCACCATAGCTTGATATAATTGGGGGACCCCCTCCGTCCTTATCTAAATAATCGATGTTTGATGCGACATTATAAAAGCTTTCAGCTCGTAAGAAGAATCCATCTTTATGTTTCCGACAGCCTCTACCTACGGTGATGTATTCATGAAGATTAGAATGAGATTCTTTTGTAGAA
>CALIWM010000087.1:0-3838 GCA_938046645.1 uncultured Gemella sp.
TTACAAGAGTTTTTTTGATTTGGTGGAGATGGTGGGTGTCGAACCCACGTCCGAACTAACTTAACTAACAACATTTAGTAATTAAAAGGTTATCGTAAGAGCAAAAATACCCCAGAGCCGTAGGTTGCATGATTAAGAAGTAAGACTGAGTTAGAACCCTCTAACCCCTCTTTTTCAATCTCTAAAAAATCTTTTAGTTTCATAACCGTATCCTTAGAATTTCAAAAGTATAGCTGAAGCATCATCATGACGTTTAACCTCATCAATATCTTGTTGTTTTTCATACTCTCTTAAAGACTCAATAGCTTCTACTAAGCTAATACGCTCACTAAGAATGTCTCTTATAAAGAAGATACCAATATCAAATACCCTAGCAAAGCCATCTGAGAAAATTAAACAGCTTTTAACATCTTCTAGTTTAAAATCTACATTGACAAACTCTTTAGAAAAATCGCCTTTGAAAGCAACAGTCCAGAAACCACCTTCAGAGTTCATTGACTCTCTATTTTTATTCATTTGCTTTCTTACAGCTTCTTTTTCATCAAGTCCCCTAGCTTTAGCTTCATTTCGAGCTATCACGGTGAGCCTTGAATACTGAGAAATACGGTCATCAGTAATAATTTGCCAAGTTCCATCTTGCAACTCAACTAGAATGGTACAGTCGCCTAAAGCATAACATTTCAAGTAACCATCTTGGATAGATACCCCAGCCGCTACTGCACACGGAAGTAGTTTATCAGGTAATGAGGGAACTTCTAAAGACTTAACAGCCCTCTTAAACCGCTCAGGAATAGAACCCTCATAAAATAAAACATTTTGAGCTAGGCGCTCAGCAAACCACTCAGCCTGACTAGTAAAACCATTACAATCAACTAGTTGGATAGGACTAGAACCATCAATAACCCCGTAAATACCGTCACCGATAATGTTTCTATCCTCACCATACTCTTTTGGAAAATCTGAAATTGTTTTAATTTTAACCATTATTCGTTACCCTTTTAACACTGACAACAACAAACATCATATCATCTATACGAGTTGTGTAAATCTCCGCAAGACTAATAGGAGACTCTAGGAAACTCTCAATAGACCTTGAAGTTGACTCAAAAGCATCACCAACAGCACCTTTATAGATACTGACTCCATTAAAACCACCGCTAAAATAACTCTTATAATCTTTATAGCGTAAGATGACTAAAGAATCTACTTTCTCAAGCAAATCTTTTACAAGGCAAATAGGCTTGTTGACACCCTCTTGAAATTCAGAATGAACATCTAAACCAATTAAATAGTCTTTACCTACTTTAGAAGTTTCAACAACTTCTAAGCCTAAGTATTTACTATCTACAGAATCTATTTTAGAACTATAGGTAATCTTTTCATCACCTAGAAAATGTAAACAAATACGTCTGTTATTTCCTTCAATATCGTACTTTTCAATGTTTAAAAGTTGACTTAATTTCATAAGATACCCCTACTTATTTAGACCACCTAACCACTCTTCTTGATAAGTATAGTACTTTTTAAAATGACCACTAGGCTTCTCATGATTAGTTACCCTCTTATACTTACCAAACTCAGGTAATTTACGATAAGAAGAGTAAATAACTCTAGGATAAACCCTATTACCTTTATTTAAATCAATACCCCAAAGTAGGTAGGGGTTTACATAATCATAAGAAGAACAATACATAGGATATAGGTAATCAAAACCAGTCATGTACCGTGTAACAGCCGATACGAAAACCTCCTTGTTAGTTTCCTTATCTAAATAATAAAGTAAACCACCGTTTAAGTCCCCATCTTTAACTTCTAGCAAGTAATCATGATTTATAATAATACTTTCATTACCTGATTTTTCAAATTTCCTAATTGGGTTAAGGAAAACACGACCACGTCGTTTCACACCCAAACTATACGAATTACTAAAATTTCTTGATTTAATAGCGTAATCTGCTAGGTGATTTATACTATCTAATAACATATAAACACTATCTACAGTCATATAAAGGTTAGGAGTGTAAATAAAAAACTGCTTTGAAGATTTATCATAATACTCTTTAAATTTAAATGGTAAAGTCTCAGAATAAATATTTTCATTATAAAGTACCTTGCTACAAAAAGTTAAATACTCTTTTAACGAATAGTTATCTAGCTTTTCTTTACTTTCGTACTTATGTAATACCCCATCTTCGTCCTCATTCTCATAATTTTTAAATAGAGAAATAAGCTCTCCGTCAGTCCTTACCAAACAATCTTTAGCAATCTTAGGATTACTATTCTTTTGAGAGTTATATATACACTCAGCAAACTTAGCCATTATATTTAAAATAGCACCATTTTCGTATTTAAATTTAATATTAACCTCAGGTACAACATCTACAAATGTAGCTTCACAGAAGTATATATCTTCAGTTTTTGTAAAGTAAACAGAGTAACTACCTAAACTTACTTTTGAAATTCTTGGATTTTCAGTAGGTTCTACAGAAACCCCGAATTGTTCTAGGAACTCGTTTAAGAAGTAACCGTCATCCTCATAATTGTTGTAACTATCATGGCGTAACCTCCAAGCAAAAGAAAATTGTAGGTAGTTCATTAAAAAGTAATAATCTATAAAACCACCTAAATCCCCAACTATACCTAGATTATTATCTACTTTTTCTGTTGATTCGAATATTTTTACTACCTTATCACTTTCAAGTATATACCCGTCTTCTGTAAGTATAACCCAAACTAAAGAACTTTCTATATCTTTTATAAACTCTTCTACAAAAGATAAATCAATACCAACACTTCTAAAAGAATTCTTTATAAAGTTATCTATACCAGTATTTGTAATGTATAAAGGGTATTTTTCACCTTCTTTATAAAAGTCAGCCTCAATTAAAAAATCTCTTAGACTTTTAAAAATCTTCTTTTCTATAGTAGATTGTACTTTCATCATAGTACCTCATTTCTTTAAATACCATGGTTGCTGGAATCGAACCAGCAACTTACAACTTTAGTAAAGTTGCGGAAGAGCCAATCCACTTTATCTCTTCTTTTCTGATTCTCCCCCAGTAAGCTAGAGCCAAGTCTAACTTAATACCCCGAAAGAAAACTCATTGGCGCCTTACCTCTTGGCTAAACCATGTTAGAAAGCCAGAGCGAAGAACCCACATCATCAACCTAAGTCTCCGTCGATACCCCACTCTGCAACTTTGCTACTTAGCTTCATCTACCTTGTAGCTCTGCCATCTGGCATATATCTGGGGAGGGGTTCGAACCCCCATCACCTAAAACTAGGTATGTACTACTACACTTTCCAATTCAACTAAGGCTTCAGCCCCTAGCCTACCCAGATACCAAAAAAGAATAATACCACCTGATAGATGGAAACAAATGATTTCGCTCAATTTTAGCTTTGCACCCTTATATTATCATCAAAGGATTGGTTTGTCAATAGTTTTATTAAAAAGTTTTGAAAAAAAGAGCGATAAAAATATCGCCCCGATTTACAAATTAACCCACTTGATAAGCATAGAATCCATTTTGAAGTTCTTTTTCTTCTCCATTATAGCCATTCAAAAAATGACCAAATCCGTCAGCCTCAACCGCTCGTTTAGCAAATCCAGAAATTCCACCATCAGCTAGTTTTTCAATTATTTTCACTACCACTTCATTTTTATCAACTAGACTTTCAAAGACAATTTCTGGCAATTCCGTTTCACCTGCTAAAAAGCTTGAACTGAAATACGAAGCTAATTCCTTGATGTTTTCAATTACTGCCTCTTTTCGTTCTTCGTCACTTAGAACCAAGGAATTATATACTTGTTTACACTAGCATATATTCGTCATT
>CALIWM010000088.1:0-4003 GCA_938046645.1 uncultured Gemella sp.
AGTATACTGAGGACTTTGAAAAGAATAATGTAGTAAAAACACAATTTCCTAATACAGACTCGTACAAAAAGATATTGAAGGGTGAGACAGTGGCAGTGACGATTTATGAATATAAGAAACCCTATACAACCGAAACGTCATCGAATGATGGTTCTTCTACTATTGAAAATTCTCAATCATCATCCTTAGAAAAATATCCAAATTCCACTTCTAGTTCATCATCTTCATCATCAAAACCTAACATACGAGCTTCCTCGTCATGGTATGATACAGAATAAATCACGAATACGCCTATAAAAGGGCGTATTTTGCGTTTTAATTAGATTTCGATGGTTTTGTATAGCGACACAAATAAAAAGCCCTCAGAAATGAACTGAGAGCTTCTAGGCATGCTTATTTAGTTTTTTCTTCACTACTTGATTGTTGTTGAGTAGTCTGCTGAGATTGTAAGTTGTTATTTGCTTGCAGTACCTCTTTGTAGATGCTCTTTGCGTTTTGAATAACAACTTTGTGGTATTTACCTTTTACATCAGTAACTTTGGTGGCAGACACCAATTTGCCCGTGTTGGTATAGAAGATTATAGAAGGAGCAGTTAATTCGGTTTGTTGAACCTTATCAGCGAATCCTTTTTCTTTCCCTTCCTTGTGGGTAGTTACGATTTCTGAGGTATTTTTCCCTACGTTGCTCTTGTATAGCTTTCCTAAGTCGCTATTTGAACTAATAAAACTTACAGCAGGGGTAAAGCCATCAGATAACAAGTAATTCTTAGGGATATCACCAGAATCATAAAACTCTTTCATCACCTCTTTTACTGCCCTTTGGCTAGCCTCGCTTTTATCATAGATAACTACCATACCATACGGTGTGGTATTAGGGATATTTGGCATATCAGTAGCTACATACTTATCTTCTGGGAAGCCATTTTTTGATTTAGTTAGATATGATAATGGGATATCTGACTTTTTGTACTGGTAAAGCAGGTGATAGTAACTCGCAGTTCCAATCGCCAAAACCAAAGTAACTAGAAGTCCCCATGCAGATAAACTTCTGCTTAAAAGCAATTTTTTAGATGGTGTGTCGGCTTTATTGAATTTTAGATGAAGTCTCCAAAATAAAAGAGATAACACAATAGAAAGACTAAAAAGTGCTAAGATTAAATAAAGAAAGAAATCGTTAATTGTCATTTGTTTTTCCTTTTCTGTTCCTGTTTTTTCTTTTTAAAAATATTTTGGATTTCTTTGATAAAGCCAAAAAAGTTGTACCAAAATATGTAAATTGCGCTAATCACAATAATTATTGCTACAGTAAAACTCTCTCCTTGATGTTCGTGTATAAAATTAAATAATTTTACCAACCAAGGAACAGAATTTACAAATTGTCGGATAAGTTCAGAGGACATTATTGGATTCCTCCGACTTCTTTAGATAAGCGCTTTTTTGCTATAGATAAATCTTGTTCTCTTTTTAAAGCATTCAAGAATATAGAGAAGAAAATATCTTCAACGTCTGCCCCTAAGTAATCAGCGATTTTACTTGAATTGTTCAGAGTTGGGCGAGTTGCGCCATAAAGGATATTTGATAATGTTTCTCTATACATTCCAATATCAAAAGCAACTTTACTTACTGAACCGTTCTGGAGAATCAGTTTTTCTATTTCAAGTAATTTCAATTTTTCGCTAGATTTCACTTCCAGACCTAATTTTGTCAACCTATTACTGACTATAATTCGGGAGTAGGCATCTAGTGTTTTATCTTCCGTATTTTCGTACTCTTTAAGGTATTCAAATAAAGCACGTGTGGTAGGAAGCGTAGCGCCTGTTATCCACTTATTCTTTTGTTGCTGTAAAGAATATTTATTCTTATTCATCGGTTCTCTCCTTTCTTTTAGTTTTCAAGAAAAGTTTATCATTTTTTACTTTAATTTGTCAATAGTTTTTGCTAAATGGCTTCTTTTTTTGAACTATACTATATGATATAATAATAAAAAAAGAGGGAAGGGACTTTCATGAAAATACCACATCTATATGTTGCAATTCGACAATGGTTTCAGCCTTATTATAAGCCAAATCCTAAATACTATACGCCACCAGTTCCGAAAGATGAACAACCATTGACAGAAAAAAAGGCTCGCATCCGTCAAAAATCTCAGTATAACTACGTTATACAGCTAAGAGGAGAGCTAAAAGACCTAAAAAGGAGAATTAAAGAGCTAGAAAAAGGGAGCAAGAAAAGAAATAAATTAGTAGAAAAACGAAAACTTGTTCGAGAAGAATATGATAAGGAACTCAAAGAGTTAAATTTTTTGAGAGAATTTCTAGGAAAAAAACCTTTAGGTATGAAAGAAATTCTAAAAAAAGAACAGAAGAAACAAGAAGAGCAAGCGCTACGAGCTGATGAAGTTTTTGAAAGAGATATTAAGGAATCTGACGATATCACTTTAGAAGAAAAACGCAAACCAAAACTTCATTCCAAGGAATATCCTAAATTAATAGAACAAGGTAAAAAATGGTTTGAGAAAAACAGCAAGGGAGAATATGATTTAAAGGTCACTACACTAAACTATCCAAGACCGTTAGATAATCCAGAGCAACTAAAATTTAAGCCAGAGTTAAATATGATTTTTGCTTATCATGATAAAACAAAACATCAAGTTTTGGGGCATTTTAAACCGCGGTCTGGCTTTAGATATAAAAATAGGAGTAATAACAAACGTAAACAATTATATCCAATTGTAAGACCTACATATGAAGATGATAAGCCATTTGATAGAACTCATTTGATTCCATTTGGATACCATAATACAGAGAATGATATGAGATTACTTATTGGTTGGGATAGTATGCAAAATCGAAATCAAATGAATGATTTTGAGCAAACTGCAAAAAATCATGAAGTGAATATATATTGGTTGACCAGTGTAGAAAAAACTGATGATGGAGCAGAGTGGCATTATGTAATATATGACGAGGATTTTAATGTTTTAAACCGTTTAGACCTATCGCTAGGAGACAAAGAGAATCCTCAATCGTTTATTTGGAAAGATGGTTATTACGGAGATGAAGAAATATGGCTATCTAACAAAAAAAGGACTAATCTACTAGCTCACCAATAAGAAAAGGGCATCCAATCGGATGCCTTTTTCTTAAAATTTTAATTTGTATGTTTTTACTACTTGCTCATTAGAAACAAATGCTTCTTTAGGATATGTATTGAAGACCAATTTTGGAGTGTCAAAGAAATTATCGTAATTTTCTAAAGCATTAGCCTGTTGACCTTTGTCAGCATCTTCTCGATATACTAAGGATGAATTAGTTTCGGGTTCATAATATTCATACTGACTATCCAATTCTTGATTTTTATATTGTTGGTTTTCCTGATTGATTTGGTTTGATTGTTGTGGGAACGCATAATATGGAAGCAGAATTTCAAACGTTTTAGTTTCTCCTGATTTAATATCTTCTACAGGCATGAAGCTGAATAAAGGGGAATATTCATTTGCTTTTTCATAGAAACCAATATCACCACTATTTAACTCTTTACCCCTGTTTTTATAATAAGCATTAATGGCAATGGTAGTATTTGAATTGTAGGTGCTGTTTGTTTTTTTGTTTTTTGTCCCAACAATATCTTCACTATAATTGTTTTTAACAGTTATTTTCAAACGCTTTGTAGAATCATTGTAATCTTCTATTTTTACTTTTAAACCCCGCAACTCTTTGTCAATGTCAGAATAGCTCAAATGGATTGATTTTTTTTCACGATTGGCATTATCTCTAGCTATGGAGTAATTTAATTCTGCTTGGTCGTAATAGAATTTTTTTCGATAGTTTTCGATGGTTTCTAGTTGATTTTTTGTGTATTTCCTTGAATTTGATGATTGCTCAGTTTTAGCTTCTTTGTTTGGGCTTTTTTGTTGATTTTCATTGGAAGAACATCCAACCATCAAGAGTAGAATGGATGAAGCGAGCAACCCAACACTAATTAATTTCTTTTGTTTTTTCAT
>CALIWM010000089.1:0-10179 GCA_938046645.1 uncultured Gemella sp.
TCTATGGTTCCTATGGACACTATGGGGATAATTTGAGTAAAGAATAGTAGAAATAAAGGGATATTATGGAATTAACACGATCACAAAAAAGAATTATTCTGGTGATAGCAGATGCTGTTTTAATATATTTTAGTGGTTTTGTGGCATACTTCTTTTTATCTGAATATGTTTTGCTGTCAGATTTGAGTTTTGTACAAACCTTAACAATGACAGTTGTGCTCTATTTTTTAATTGGGATCAAAACGAAACTCTTTTCGATTATCAATCGTTACACGGACTATAAAACTCTCAGCACGATCAGTCTAACCTTGGTAGGTGCTTACTTTATCGTTTTCTTAGTAGAACTTGCGCTATCCTTGCATACAAGCTATCGTTTTTTATTGCTTAGTTGCATGTTTTCTATTTTATTTACTATGTCCATGCGTCTTTGCTGGAGAATGTGGTTTAGTTTTAAAAACGGAACAACCTATACAGAGGTTGAAGAAAGTAAAGTAAGTAGAACGCTGGTTGTTGGAGCAGGGGATGGTGGAAGCCTATTTATTAAAACGGCTTTAAAAGAGTCACCTGAGTTAAAGATCGTTGCTGTTGTAGATAGTGATACAAGTAAGCAAGGCTCGTTTTTACATGGTGTCAAAGTTGTTGGTACGGATAATCAAATCCCTGAAATTGTAGCAAATTATGAGATAAGTCAGATTGTCCTGGCAATTCCCTCACTTAAACCAGATGAGTATGAACGAATTTTTTCTCTTTGTAAAAAGACAGGTGCTAAAGTTAGTGCTATGCCAAAATATGAAGAAGTGGTTACAGGAAAGCTAAAAGTACATAAATTAAGGGAAATTGACATTGCTGATTTATTGGGAAGAAAAGAAGTGAGACTTGATCAAACGAGTTTGCAATCCAATATTGATGGTAAGACAATTTTAGTGACAGGAGCAGGAGGCTCAATTGGTTCAGAGCTTTGTCGTCAGATTGCTCGTTTTTCTCCTGCAAGATTGCTGCTTTTAGGTCATGGAGAAAATTCTATCTATTTAATTCATAAAGAATTACTTGCTCAATATGGAGATAAAGTAGAGATTGTGCCTCTTATCGCGGATATACAAGATCGAGAACGGATATTCCATATTATGCATGAGTATCAACCTGATCGTGTTTACCATGCGGCAGCTCATAAGCACGTCCCACTGATGGAATACAACCCAACTGAAGCAGTAAAAAACAATATTTATGGAACTAAAAATGTGGCTGAAGCTGCGAAAGCAGCTGGAGTTGCTAAATTTGTAATGGTTTCTACAGATAAGGCTGTGAATCCTCCAAACGTCATGGGTGCTACAAAACGTGTGGCTGAAATGATTGTTACGAGTTTGAATGAGGAAGGGAAGACCTTGTTTGCAGCGGTTCGCTTTGGGAATGTTTTAGGCAGTCGAGGTAGTGTAGTGCCTTTGTTCAAGGAGCAAATTGCGAACGGTGGTCCAATTACCGTCACAGATTTCCGAATGACACGGTATTTCATGACTATTCCTGAAGCAAGTCGTCTTGTTATTCAAGCGGGTGCGTTAATGCATGGTGGAGAAATTTTCGTGTTAGATATGGGTGAGCCAGTTAAAATTTTAGATTTAGCTAAAAAAATGATTACCTTGAGCGGTCATACGGAAGAGGAAATCCAAATTGTAGAAGCTGGAATTCGCCCAGGAGAGAAATTATATGAGGAATTGCTCTCTACTGAAGAGCGAGTTGACGAACAAATCTATGAAAAAATATTTGTAGGAAATGTTCAAGCTTTACATAATTCAGAAGTAACAGCTTTCATTGATTCTATTTCAAAATTAGATGGAGCAGAATTGAAAGCTAAATTAATAAAATTTGCGCAACAGTAGGAGTATAAATGATAAAGTTTGAAGATTTGCCAGCTCAGCTTAGAAATGAAGATGTGGAACGTTATTATAAATTGTTGAATAATAAACGAATCTCATTATTTTGTAAATTATTAATGGACCGTTTACTAGCTTTGGTGCTTCTCATCCTATTTTCTCCTGTTATCTTGATAATTGGGATTTGGATTAAAATAGATAGTTCAGGCCCAGCTATTTACAAACAAGTCCGAATTACACAATATGGCAGAGAATTTAAAATTTGGAAATTTCGAACTATGGTAGTGGGAGCTGATAAAAAAGGGTCTCTCGTAACGTCTCACAATGATAATCGCATTACTAAAATTGGGAAATTTATTCGGAAATATCGTATAGATGAACTACCGCAATTGATTAATGTGTTATTAGGGGACATGAGTTTTGTTGGTACCAGACCTGAAGTTCCTAAATATACCGATCAGTATACAGATGAAATGAAAGTAACTTTATTATTGCCAGCTGGGATAACCTCTCCAGCAAGCATTTCGTTCAAAGATGAAGATATTATAATCAATAGATGTGTCGAACGTGGTTTAACGGTTGATGATGCATATGTGAACGAAGTTTTACCCGCAAAAATGCACTATAATTTAGAGTATTTAAGACAGTTTAGTTTTATTAATGATCTGAAAATCATGATTCAGACAGTAGTGGAAGTAGTTAAATAGGAGAGTAACCCATTATGACAAAATATAATATTCCTTTTTCACCCCCAGATATTACAGAAGAAGAAATAAATGAAGTAATAGATACATTAAAATCAGGTTGGATTACAACCGGACCTAAAACAAAAGAATTAGAGAGACGTTTATCAGAGTACACACACACAAATCGTACTGTATGTTTGAACTCTGCTACAGCAGCTTTGGAGCTTATTCTGCGAGTTCTAGAGATTGGTAAAGGAGATGAGGTTATCGTCCCAGCGATGACTTATACAGCTTCTTGTAGTGTCATCACTCACGTAGGTGCGACTCCTGTTATGGTTGATATTCAAGAAAATTCTTTTGAAATGAATTATGATTTGCTTGAAGAAGCCATTACATCCAATACGAAAGCGATTATTCCTGTAGAGCTAGCAGGAATTATATGTGATTATGATAGAATTTTTGACATTGTTTTTGCTAAACAGCATCTGTTTAAAGCGACTGGTAAGTTACAGGATGTCTTTAATCGGATTGTAGTTATTTCTGACAGTGCTCATGCCTTAGGAGCAACGTACAAAAATGTTCCTGCTGGTAATATTGCTGATTTTTCATCATTTTCTTTTCATGCTGTAAAAAACTTTACAACAGCAGAAGGAGGCAGTGTCACATGGAAATCACATCCTGGTATTGATGATGATGAATTGTATAAAGAATTTCAGATTTTATCACTTCATGGTCAGACCAAAGACGCATTAGCAAAAACTCAATTAGGATCCTGGGAATATGACATTGTAAAACCGGCTTATAAGTGTAACATGACAGATATCATGGCTTCAATTGGGTTGGTACAATTAAAAAGATATCCTCAATTACTGGAACGAAGAAAAGCGATTGTTGCTCAGTATGATAAGGCATTTGAAGGTACGCCTATTTCACCCCTGAAACATGATGGGCCTCACTATCAGTCATCTAGACACTTGTATGTCATGTTGAAGGGATCAGTTTAGAAGAACGTAACTTGATTATTCAAAAGATGGCAGAAAAGGGTATTGCATGTAATGTGCACTATAAGCCACTTCCGATGTTAACGGCCTATAAGGATTTAGGCTTTGATATCAAAGATTATCCAAATGCATACCGCTATTTTGAAAATGAAATTACATTACCATTGCATACAAGATTAAGTGACGAAGAAGTGGAATATGTTGTGTCAAAATATAAACAGATAATATCTGAGGTTTTTAAATGAGAGATGGTTTAGTATCAGTTATTACTCCTACCTTCAATTCTGCTAATTTTATAGAAGAAACTATAAAATCGGTGTTGTCGCAGACTTATCCCAATTGGGAAATGATTATTGTTGATGATTGTTCAGGTGATGACACAGAGGAGGTAGTGAGTCAATATGTCCGAGAAGATACAAGAATTAAGTATATAAGGTTAGAAAAAAATTCTGGTGCAGCTGTTGCTAGGAATAAAGCAATGGGAGAAGCCGAAGGGGAATATATGGCTTTTCTGGATTCAGATGATATTTGGACTGCTGAAAAATTAAGTGAACAACTGTCCTTTATGCAGGAACACAATATCTCTTACTCCTGTACCGATTATGAACAGATTAGTGAATCAGGGGAAAAAATAGGTAGAATTATAAAAACACTTCCCAAAGCAAACTATAATAGAATTTTACTAGACTGTCCTGTTGGTAATTCTACAGTCATGTATAGTGTAAAGGAACTAGGAAAGTTTGAAGTGCCCAACATAAGAAAAAGGAACGATGATGCACTTTGGTTGCAAATACTGAAAAAAACACAGTATATTTATGGATTGAATCAAGTACTTGTGCAATATAGAATTCGAAACAATTCGATATCAAGTAACAAAATATCACTGATAAAGTATCATTGGGAATTGTATAGAGATATTGAAAAGTTAAGTATTTGTAGAAGTAGTTTTCATATTTTATATTGGATTTTTATAAAGTTAGTGAAAATTAAGTAAATGGAGGGGAATAATGGATAGAGATAGTTTGTTGTATAAAATGAGGAGAAAATTGCAGACTATATTATTTAATATAGTTCCACATGATACTCTTTCTAAATTATATTACCGTATATATTTAAAAGAGTCTTTGGATTTGAATAATCCTAAAAAATTGAATGAGAAATTACAGTGGTATAAATTGTATTATTGCCCAAACAATCCGACAGTGATCAAATGTAGTGATAAATACCAGGTTAGGGAGTATATTGAGGATAAAGGGTATTCTAAATATCTGACAAATTTAATTGGTGTATGGGATAATGCCAATGATATTGATTGGGACGCCCTCCCTGATAAATTTGTTTTAAAGTGTACTCATGGATGTGCATATAATATTTTATGTCACAATAAAAAAGAATTCGACAAAAAAGCAGCAACTTCTCAGTTAAATAGATGGTTAAAAGAAGATTTTTCAAAATTTAATGTCGAACTACATTATGGAAAAATTAAAGAAAGACGAATCATTTGCGAAGAATACTTAGGTGATGTTATAACTGATTATAAATTTTTCTGTTTTAATGGGAATCCGGCATTCTTTTATGTTTCTTCAGATTTAATACATGATAGGCAAGCTGAGATAGGTTTCTATCAATTAGATGGTCAAAAAATGCCATTGATTCGTAATGATTATAAAGATTTTGGTGAGCTGACTATTCCATCTTTCTTAGATGAAATGATTGAAGTTGCTAAAAAATTGTCATCAGAATTTCCATTTGTAAGAGTTGATTTTTTTATTACAGAAAACTCCTTTAAGTTTGCAGAATTGACTTTCACTCCTGCTGCCGGTATGATGCCAATAAATCCTAAGAAATATGATGTCGAATGGGGAGAATTATTCTCTTTACCCAAATTATGATTGCTATAAAGAATTGAGGGTTTGATGAACAAAATTGCGATTATTGGACATTTTGGAGGGGATCAAAAATTCACAGATGGGCAAACAGTAAAAACAATTAATTTATATAATGAATTAAAAAAAGCAACTTCTGAGGATATTCAAATTATTGATACCTACTATAAAAATAAGCGTCCTGTTAGACTTTTTTTAAAAACATTGAAAACTATAATTAGTACAGAAAATATTTTTGTACTTGTATCAGGAAATGGAATGAATATATTTTTTCCATTACTTTATGTTGCAGCAAAAATGTTTAATGTTAAAGTAATTCATGATGTGATTGGTGGGAGATTAGGTGAATTCATAGATGAAAAACCGTTGTTTAAGAAATATTTAAAAAGCTTTACTATGAATCTTGTAGAGACTAAGCAACTTGCTGAGCAACTTGTAGAACGTGGAATTTCGAATGTGGAAGTTATTCCAAATTTTAGAGATATAAAAATAGTTGATGTATGTGATAAAAGTTACCGTTCTGATATTCCTTATCGTTTTTGTACATTTTCTAGAGTTACAAAGAAAAAAGGAATTTCAGAGGCGATTAAAGCAGTTCAGCATATAAACCAAACTCATGAAAAAATAGTTTGTAGCTTAGATATTTATGGTCCGGTTGATTTAGAGTATAAATCTGAACTAGAATCTCTTTTAAGACAGACACCTGATTTTATTCGTTATATGGGAGAGGTTTCTTTTTCTGAATCTACAGAAGTGTTACAAAATTACTACGGATTACTTTTCCCAACTTATTGGGAAGGTGAGGGTGCTGCGGGTACTATCATTGAAAGTTTTTTTGCAGGCCTTCCTGTTATAGCAACAGACTGGAACTGTAATAAAGAGTCAGTTATTACTGGATATAATGGTATTATTTATCCAAGTCAGTTAGCTTTAAATTTGGAAGAAGGTATTGAATGGTTGATTCAACAACAAGATAGAATTATTGAGATTAGAAAAAATTGTTTGAAATCAGCAGAATACTACTTACCTGATAAACATATACAGAGGCTACTCAATCTTATTGAATACTGCGATTAAATGTTTTTAGTTAGAATCTCATAGAGGGAAAATGAAAATAGAATTCTTCGGTCCACCCGGATGTGGAAAAACATATGTGAAAGAAAAAATAGTAGGCATTAGCAGGGAAGAAATTAGTCAGAAGGCAAACAATCGAGTCCTAGCTAAGGTGAAAAAATTATCTAAATACTCTCCTATTTCTTTATATTATAGTAAGAAATTAAGAGCGATGCTATTTAATGAGGACTTATCTGCAGTTTTTCATGATTTAACAATATCGGATATGTTAGACAGTATTGTTCTAGTAGCAACATCGTATAAAATAGGTTTTAGTTCCCATAGCATATTAGACGAGGGACTAGTTCATAGAATTATATCATTAGGAGTGAACTATAATTTGTCTACTGAGAAAATTATAGAAATAATTTCTTTTTTTCAGCCTATTTTAAAAAATGTAGATGTGATATTTATTTCAGCTTCAATAAATGAAATTTTAGAATCTATTCGTTTGAGGAACAGAAAAGAATCTAAAATGGATTATTTTGATGAATATAAACTTGAAAAATTTGTTAAGAAATATGATATGATTTGTCATAAAGTCGCTACTTACTTTGATTTTAGAGAAATTCGGCGACAAGAAATAGACGATTTTATTAGGGAGAGAAAGTTACTATGATTGCTTTTGTTATTTTACATTATCAAGCGTTAGACGAAACGATTGATTGTGTCAATACGATAAAAAAAATGGTGAAGGGTTCTAGACATATTGTTATCGTGGACAATGCTTCTCCTAATAAGTCTGGTGAAATACTAATTGCAAAATATCAGCAAGATGAAGAAATTACTGTTTTAGTATCAAAAGAAAATGTTGGATTTGCAAGAGGAAATAACCTTGGCTATGTAGAAGCTAAAAAGTACTCTCCGGAATATATCGTTGTAATGAACAACGATGTATTTATTACACAGACAGATTTTACTGAACGATTAGAAAAATCACACGAACTTTATCAATTTGATGTATTGGGACCGGATATTTTTTCAACTAAGACAAATATTCACCAAAATCCTCAAAGAGAGAATAATTATAGTTTACAAGACTTGAAGTCAACTCAAAGGAAGTTGAAATTTAAAAATAAATTCAAATTTTTAATCCGGTTAAAGTATTTATTACGTAACAGACCTGATGAAAATGTTTCGCAAGTAGCGGGTTTTGACTCTGTTCAAATTAATAAACCTTTGCATGGTGCAATCTATATATTTGCTAAATCATTTATAGACACACATGATGAATGTTTTTATTCAAAAACATTTATGTATTATGAATCTTATATTCTACATTATTTAGGCATGAGAGATAATTTAAAATTTGTATATGATCCTAGTATAAAGGTGATTCATCATGAGGATGTATCGACAAATCAAACTTATAAAGGTTTATATAGAAAAGTTATCTTTGTGAATAAATGTCTACTAGAGTCATGTAATGCTTTTATTGAATTAATGGAATCAACAGAAGATTGAGGGGAAAATGAGCTTTCTATATATTCTGTTATTGGGGATGTTGAGTCTATTCTTTTTATCTTATCTATTATCAGATCGAGATATTCTTTCACCATCTACAATGATGACAATAATGTTTAGTATTAGTTCACTGTTTGCAATACTTAATATTCGAAATTGGCATATTGATTATAATGTTAATGCTGGATTGATTACACTATCTGGTGTGTTTATTTTTATGCTAAGCGAAGTATTGATAAAAAATCTTATAATTAGATCACAAAAACGTGTAGTAAGTAAGCAAATAGATTCCGAACCAGCTATTATGGGTTACCCTATTAATCATTGGAAATTGTATCTATTGATTATCACAAATACTTTTATTGTAATTTGGTATTTCTTGAAAATTCGCTCCCTAGTTGGAGGTGGAGATATATCTGCAATGTTTCAAGAATATCGAAGAATGGGAGTAAACCAGTTAGAAGGTAGGGATGTTGAATCTGTTGGTGGGATAATTATACATTTTCTTAAAATAGTAGAAGGTTCAGGATATGTTGCATCTTACCTATTGCTTAACAATATTATATCTCGTTATAAAAATAAGCTCACAAATAGTTTGTTATTAGTGTTAATTATTTTATCAGTCCTACCTAGTACATTTGGTGCTGGAAGAACGCAGATTTTAAAGTTGTTAAGCGCTATGCTAATTGAATACTATATTCTTTGGCATCAAAAAAATGGTTGGTTTAGAAATTTATCATGGAAAGTAATACGAGTAGGTTTGACTGGTTTATTGCTGGGAATTCCTGGTTTCTATTATTCCTTGTCTCTTTTAGGTAGAAGTACTTCTAGAACGTTATTTGACTACGTTTCAGATTATATTGCAAGTGCCATAGTATTATTTTCAAAATATATTGAATCTCCTGTTCCTGTAAAGATCTGGGGTGAGGAGTCGTTGTTTAGTTTGTTAAAAATTTTTAACTACTTAGGCCTAAGTGAAAAGTCAACTTCTTATAATTTAGAGTTTCGCCCACTAGGAATCGGATTAAGTAATATCTATACATTCTTTAGAAGACCGTTTCATGATTTTGGTTTATTGGGAATGTACATATTTGTGGCTTTAATAGCAATTCTTTTTGCTTATATTTATTACGGAAAAATAAAATATAAAACTAAAAGCCTAAAAACAACTCGTTGGACTTTAGTCTATGGATATTTGTATTACTGGATTGTTTTATCGCCTATTGATCAGTATAGTAGTGCATATGTATCCGCTGGTACTATTATTATACTTTTTGTAATTATATTTCTATACAGTTTTTTATCGGGCGAAGGTATGAGGATGCGGTTGAGGTGGAAATAATACAGGCTTTACGGAGAGGAAATGAAAGAACAATCTTTAACTAAAAACGCTATCTTAAATATTATACGTCAAGCGATGACAATTGTTTTTCCCTTGGTGACTTTTCCCTATGTGTCAAGAGTTTTAGGTAGTGCAGAGTTTGGTAAGTATAATTTTGCGGTATCTATTGTAGGCTATTTTGCTTTACTAGCAGCATTTGGATTAACGAATTATGCGGTGAGAGAAGGTGCAAGAATTAGAAAGGATCGAAAAGCTCTTTCTCACTTAACTTCTCAATTATTTTCTTTTAATTTGCTAACATCAGCAGTCGCTTATATATTATTATTTTTTATAACTTTTTATAGCGGTAAATTAAACATTTATTTTACGTTGATAGCAGTTCAAAGCTTATGTATTATATTAACAACAATTGGTTTGGATTGGATTAACATAGTTTATGAGGATTTTTTATATATTACAATACGATATATTATTATCCAGCTTATTGCATTAATAGCTATTTTTCTGTTTGTAAGAAAACCAGATGATACTGTTATTTATTGTTGGATAATGATAGGTGGCTCATATGGAGGGAATGTAGTCAATCTTTTTTATATAAGAAAATATGTTGATGTGTCTTTCACATTTTCCATTCCTTTTAGAAAATTTTTTGTGCCAATGAGTATATTATTCCTGAATTCATTGGCTGTTATTATCTATGTGAATTCTGATATTACTATTTTAGGTATGTTTGAATCCGACTCAGTTGTGGGAGTATATAGTTTTTCATCTAAAATATATAATATACTTAAGCAACTGGTAAATGCTGTTATAGTCGTT
>CALIWM010000090.1:0-4539 GCA_938046645.1 uncultured Gemella sp.
AATAGGAGTACAATGAGTTAGTATAATAAAATAAAAAGCACCGAATCGGTGCGCATTACTGATTATGGATAACCATATTTTAACTCAAAAGAAAAATCTTTTGGCTGTGTTGTTTCGAATAGTTCCAACACAGATATTATACAAAAAATAAAATCGAAAATCAAGACAAGGAGCAGTTTTATGGCAAAATTTAATAAGAATTATTCAATCGGCTTAGATATAGGTGTATCATCCGTCGGTTATGCCGTTGTAACTGAAGATTATCGAATACCTGCTTTTAGATTTAAAGTTTTAGGTAATACAGAAAAAGAAAAAATAAAAAAGAATTTAATCGGATCTACCACCTTTGTACCCGCTCAATCAGCTCAAGGAACTCGGGTATTTCGTGTTAATCGCCGGAGAATTGATAGAAGAAATCATAGAATTGCTTATTTAAGAGATATTTTTCAAAAAGAGATTGAAAAAGTCGATAAAAATTTTTATCGTAGATTAGATGAAAGTTTTAGAGTGCTTGGTGATAAAAGTGAGGATATACAGATAAAACAGCCATTTTTTGGTGATAAAGAACTAGAGACTGCCTATCACAAGAAATATCCTACGATTTATCATTTACGAAAACACTTAGCTGATGCAGATAAAAACTCTCCCGTAGCCGATATTCGTGAAGTTTACATGGCCTTATCACATATTTTAAAGTATAGAGGACATTTTTTAACGTTAGATAAGATTAATCCTAATAATATCAATATGCAAAACTCTTGGATTGATTTCATTGAATCTTGTCAAGAAGTTTTCGATTTGGAAGTCTCTGAAGAATCTAAAACCATAGCAGCTATATTTAAATCCAGTGATAACAGACAAGAAAAAGTTAAAAAAATACTACCCTATTTTCAACAAGAGCTTCTTAAAAAAGACAAAAGTATTTTCAAACAACTATTACAGCTATTATTTGGTTTAAAAACGAAATTTAAAGATTGTTTTGAATTAGAAGAAGAACCAGATCTTAATTTCTCCAAAGAAAGCTATGATGAAAATCTAGAAAACTTTCTTGGCTCATTAGAAGAAGATTTTTCCGATGTATTTGCTAAACTAAAAGTTTTACGCGATACTATACTTCTATCTGGTATGCTAACATACACTGGAACAACTCATGCTCGCTTTTCTGCTACTATGGCCGAGCGATACGAGGAACACCGTAAAGATTTGCAACGTTTCAAATCTTTTGTTAAACAAAATCTATCTGAACAAGATTACTTAGAGATCTTTGGCAGAAAAACACCAAATGGATTTGATGTAGATAAAGAAACAAAGGGATATGTTGGATACATATCTAATAAGATGGTATTAACTAATCCACAAAAACAAAAAACAATACAACAAAATTTTTATGACTATATTAGTGGGAAAATCACTGGTATTGAAGGGGCAGAATATTTTCTTAATAAAATATCAGACGGAACCTTTTTAAGAAAACTCCGTACAACTGATAATGGAGCTGTTCCTAATCAAATTCACACTTATGAACTAGAAAAAATTATAGAAAGGCAAGGAAGAGATTATCCTTTTCTACTAGAAAACAAAGATAAATTACTATCTATCTTGACATTTAAAATCCCTTATTATGTTGGTCCTCTGTCAAAAGGAAATAATAGTAGATTTGCTTGGATTAAACGAACGATTAGCCAAGATATTTTAGATGATAACGATGAAGATACTAGAAATGGTAAAATACGTCCTTGGAACTATCATAAACTTATAAATATGGATGAAACTAGAGATGCATTCATCACCAATCTAATAGGAAATGATATTATTCTCTTAAATGAAAAAGTTTTACCAAAACGTAGTTTGATCTATGAAGAAGTCATGCTCCAAAATGAATTAACTCGGGTCAAGTATAAAGACAAATATGGTAAAACTCACTTTTTCGATTCTGAACTCCGACAAGAAATAATCAATAACTTATTTAAAACGAATAGTAAACGTGTTAGTTCTGCAATGCTCCTTGATTACTTGGAGAATTACACAAATTTACAAGCGGTTGAGATTGTTTCAGGAATTGAAAAAGGCAAATCCCTTAATTCGACTTTAAAAACATATAATGATTTAAAAACTATTTTTTCAGAGGAGCTACTCGATTCTGAAATCTATCAAAAAGAGTTAGAAGAGATTGTCAAAGTTATTACTGTTTTTGATGATAAAAAATCTATTAAAAACTACCTTACAAAATATTTTGGACATCTTGAATTTTTAAATGAAGAGAGAATTAATCAACTCTCAAAATTACGCTATACTGGCTGGGGACGTTATTCAGCTAAGTTATTATTAGACATTCGCGACGAGGATACAGGTTTTAATTTAATGCAGTTCCTTCGAAACGATGATGAAAATCGTAATTTATCTCAGCTCATATCTGACAGCACTTTATCCTTTGATTCTGCTATCAAATCCATTCAATCTAAATCAACTGTTGAAGATGATGTATTTGACGAAATTAAAAAATTGGCTGGTAGTCCAGCTATCAAACGAGGAATTTTAAATAGTATTAAAATTGTTGATGAACTGGTTCAAATTATAGGATATCCACCCCAAAATATCGTTATTGAAATGGCTCGTGAAAATATGACCACCGAAGAGGGGCAAAAAAAGGCAAAAACTCGTAGAACTAAATTAGAATCTGCACTAAAAAATATTGAAAATAGTGTATTAGAAAATGGGAAAGTTCCTCATTCAGATGAACAACTACAATCTGAGAAATTATATTTATATTATCTTCAAAATGGAAAGGACATGTATTCCCTAGATAAAACCGGAAGCCCTACCCCCTTATACCGAGACCAGCTTGATCAATACGAAGTCGATCATATTATCCCCTATAGTTTTTTACCAATTGATTCGATTGATAATAAAGTATTAACGCATAGGGAAAACAATCAACGAAAGTTGAATAATATACCAGACAAAAAGACGGTTGCTAATATGAAACCTTTCTGGCAGAAATTATATAATGCCAAGTTAATTTCTCAAACGAAATATCAAAGATTAACTACTAGCGAACGAACTCCTGATGGTGTTCTGACCGAGAGCATGAAAGCTGGCTTTATTGAACGTCAATTAGTCGAAACACGACAAATTATAAAACACGTTGCTCGCATACTAGATAATCGTTTTTTAGACACCAAAATCATTACTTTAAAATCTCAACTAATTACCAATTTTAGAAATACCTTTCATATTGCAAAAATACGTGAGTTGAATGATTATCACCATGCTCATGATGCTTATCTAGCTGTTGTTGTAGGACAAACTCTTCTTAAAGCCTATCCAAAATTAGCTCCTGAGTTGATATATGGCCACCATGCTCACTTTAATCGACATGAAGAGAATAAAGCAACGATAAGAAAGCATCTCTATTCTAATATCATGAGATTCTTTAATAATCCAGATTCTAAAGTTAGTAAAAACATTTGGGATTGTAATAGGGATTTGCCAATCATAAAAGATATCATCTACAACTCTCAAGTCAACTTTGTCAAACGTACAATGATTAAAAAAGGAGCATTTTATAATCAAAATCCTGTCGGAAAATTTAATAAACAAATCGCTGCCAATAATCGATATCCACTAAAAACAAAAGTTTCATCTTTAGATACTTCCATATATGGAGGTTATGGGCCAATGAATTCTGCCTTATCTATTATCATAATTGCAGAGCGATTTAATGAAAAGAAATGTAAGATAGAGACTGTAAAAGAATTCCATGACATTTTTATCATAGATTATAAAAAATTTAATAATGATCCATTTCAATTCTTAAATGATACCTCAGAAAATGGTTTTCTTAAGAAGAATAATATAAATCGTGTTCTAGCTTTCTATAAAGTTCCAAAATATTCACTAATGCAGAAAATTGATGGAACAAGGATGCTATTTGAAAGCAAGTCAAACCTTCATAAAGCTACCCAATTTAAATTAACAAAAACTCAGAATGAATTGTTTTTCCATATGAGACGACTTTTGACTAAATCAAATTTGATGGATTTAAAATCTGAAAGTGCAATAAAGGAAAGCCAAAATTTTATACAGACTCATCAGAATGAGTTTGATAATATTGCGGATCGTTTATCAAATTATTCACAAAAAATGTTAGGTGAAACTAAGTCATTGCAAACTCTCATTAATGGATATAATGAAAGACCGATCAAACAAATTGACAATAACGAGGAGACAATTCGTTATTATTATGATAATTTTATAAAAATGTTTAGTTTTGTAAAGAGTGGTGCTCCAAAAGATATCATTAATTTCTTTAATGATAAATACACAGTACCAAGAATGCGTCCAAAGCCGGATAGAAAAATGCTTGATGCCACCCTCATCCACCAATCCATCACTGGTCTCTACGAGACTCGGATTGACTTGAGCAAACTAGGAGAAGACTAATGGGATGGAGAACCGTTGTTGTCAATACGCACTCTAAACTTTCCTACAAGAACAACCACTTGATTTTTAAAGATGCCTCTCGGACAGAGTTGATTC
>CALIWM010000091.1:0-7631 GCA_938046645.1 uncultured Gemella sp.
AAATATAGCTCTTGAGATTTCAGTATTAAGTGTAGCTATGATAGGGACATTTTCATCAAAGAAATCCATCTCAGCTTCATAGAATTTATCAGTTGTATCGATTGTTACACGAATTTCTGATAATTGTGCCATTGTACTTACGTTATCACGAAGTTCATTATATTCGTTAAAAATTTCTAGTGTCTCTTTAGCGTTATTTGCAGAGTTTAGTCTTTCTACTAATTCTGCTAATTGCTCTTTTAATTGATCTGTATTTGGTCTTGTATATTGGTAATTTTCAAAAGTCATAATACACCCTCCTAAAAATTTATTTATAAATTATCAATAGTACTATCATAACACGAAATAAATAAAAATACAAAAATAACTTTCAGAAAATTTAAAAATAAAGATAGAAAATTAGAGGGATATTTTATGTAAAATAAAACTTTTAAAAAAATGTCAGTTAGGAAACTTTGACCTTTGACATTCTGTTACATTTGTGAAATAATTATGTATGTACGAAGATACCGTAATAAATAATTAGAAATAAAGGAGAAAAGATTTGATTACTACTAAAGATATAATTATTGATCCACATGCAACGCTTAGAGCGCGTGCTGAAGAAGTAAAAAGTCCTATCTCAGACGAAGATAAAGCTATTTTACGTGGATTATTAGAGTATGTTATTGCTTCACAAGATGATGAAAAAGCAGAAAAATTAGGACTAAAACCTGGAATAGGGTTAGCTGCACCACAAATCAACGTTTCAAAAAGAATGATTGCTGTGCATATTCCAGATGAGGAGTTCCCAGAAGATACAGTTTCTTATGCACTATACAATCCAAAAATCATCTCAAATTCAGCAGCAAAATGTTACTTAGCTGGTGGAGAAGGATGTTTATCTGTAGATAAAGATATTAAGGGATATGTTCCTCGTTATTCAAAAATTAAAGTAGTTGGTTATAATGAAAATGATGAGAAAGTTACTTTAACTTTAACAGACTTACCAGCAATTTGTTTTCAACACGAGATTGATCACTTAAATGGAGTTATGTTCTACGATCATATTAATAAGGAAAATCCATTTGATGTTCCAGCAGAATACGAAAAACTATAATAAGAAGAGCGATACATAGTTGTATCGCTTTTTTAATAACGTTTGCGTTACTTCCGAATTGTGGTATAATAGTACTATCTAAAGGATAGGAGAGTTTATAAGATGAAAAAGATATTACAAATTATATCAGTATTTTTATTAGTATTTTTAGTAGGATGTTCTGAAAAAGAAGGAAGTAAGGTTTATATTAAAAAACAACCTGGTGTACAAATGGAAATTACACTTTATTATAAAGGTGATGTTGTAACTAAACAAACAGCCAAAAATATTATTACTTATTCTGAATTAGGGCTAACTAAAGAAGCCTTTAAAAAGCAAGCTGAGAAATTAGGAGAAAAGTTCAAAGGTATAAAAGGTTTAGAAGACAAGGTTGATTATCAAGATAAAGTTGCTATAGAAACTGTAACAGTTGATTATTCTATCGCAAATGTCCATGAACTATCAGGATTACTAGGTGTAAGCGCAGGAAATGAAAAAGTAAGTTTGAAAAAAACAGAAGAAAAACTTATAGAAGAAAGATTTGATGAGAAAAAATAAAAAAATAAGGGACCTATCGAGTATTTTCTCGAAAGGTCTATTTTCTATAATATCTCTTTTTCTTTCATATTGTAATGTAGATAAGCATCGATAAAATCGATAATCTCGCCATCCATTACTTTATCTACTGTAGATACTTCGTAGTTTGTTCTGTGATCTTTTACCATTGTATATGGAGTAAATACATAAGAACGAATTTGTGATCCCCAACCAATATCCTTTTGTTCACCACGAATTGCTGCTAATTCTTTTTCTTTTTCTTCTATTTCGCGTTGATACAGTTTTGATTTTAAATTTTTCATCGCAGCATCTTTATTTTTAATTTGGCTTCGTTCTGCTTGTGATTGAACGACGATGCCAGTAGGAAGGTGAGTAATACGAACTGCAGAGTCGGTAGTATTAATATGTTGACCACCAGCTCCTTGAGCTCTGTAAGTATCTATTTTTAAGTCTTCATTATTAATTTCGATATTAATTTCATCATCATTAAATTCTGGAATTACATCTATTGAAGCGAACGATGTATGTCTTTTTCCAGATGGGTCAAAAGGTGAGATACGAACAACTCGGTGAACACCTTTTTCTCCTTTTAATAATCCATATGCAAAGTCACCTTCAATTTTTATAGTTGCTGATTTAACTCCAGTGATATCACCAGATTGATAGTTTAAGTAACTGTATTTTAATCCTTGTTTTGTGAAGAATCTTTCATACATACGTAACATTAATTCTGACCAATCTGTAGCATCAGTTCCACCAGCCCCGGCATGTATTTCTAGTATAGCAGTGTTGTTATCATACTCTTCTGAGAATAATAATCTAAAGCTAAAATCTTCAACACTATTTTTAAGATTGACTACTGTTTCTAGTAAATCTTGATAAATTTCTTCATCATCTTCATCTTTTAGAAATTCAACCATCTCTTCAGAGTGTTCTAAATAGTCTATCATTTCACTAAATTCATCGAGCTCTTTTTTTATACTTTTTGATTCAGTAACTAATACGCTAGCTGCTTCGCTATCATTCCAAAAATCAGCTTCTAGCATCATATTTTCAATTTCAGCAACTCGTTCAGTTTTATCTTCTATTTTTAATGAAGTTTTAAATTCCGTTATTCTTTTGTTAATTTCTTCGAGTTCTTTTCTAAGTTCAATAAGTTCCAAAATTTTTACCTCTATTAACTTCTTTCGTTTACTTATTATACAAGAATTTTACTGAAGATACAAGGAAGGCGAGGATAAAATACAGTGTATTTATAAGAAAAAAGTGTTTATCAGCAAGATTAAAAGTTCTAGCTGATAAACACTCTATTTATAAAATTTTATTTTTTCTCTACAGCACCATTTTTCTTAAGGTTTTCTTCTATGTAGCTTAACTTTCTTTCTTCATCTAAAGAAGATTTTTTGAAATGCAAGCGATCCTTATCTTTTTCAAAGTTTATTTTAGTAAAATCTAAATCCCAAGTAATAATTACTTTTCCATCTTTCTTTTCAATAGTGTAAGAAAGTCCATCGATATCTTTATTTTCTTGGTCGATAGATGTCTTTATACTATTGTAGGCTGCTTCTTCATCAGTTCCTAGGTCAGTGATATTAGAAATAGTTTTTAATCTATTAACAACCTCTCCTTTATAAGTTAATGTTGTTTCATTTTCTTGATTATTTCCATATTTTGTAGTAAATACTTTTGTCTTTTCACTACTACATGCCGTTAATATAAGTAGGGAAGATAAAAGTACAGTGCAAAGTTTAAATATTTTTTTCATTATAAAAAACTCCTTTTCTATTGATTAACCTTTATTATATCATAAGTGGTAAAAATTTTTGAAGGGATTTATTATTATTTGTTTCAATATATATTCTCTGATGCATATTTAAAACTTGATATTATAGGGTTTGTCTTATATCGAGGGTTAAAAGTCAAAAAAAGTCAAAAAAATTTCAAAAAAGCTATTGACTTATTTTGACCTTAATGATATTATTATATATGTGATTAGCAGTCAGATGGTTAGAGTGCTAAAACACAAAATTGGAGAATAGGTGATGACAATGTTAATAGATAGACAAGTACTCATTCTTCAATCTATAGTCGAAAATTTTATTACGACTAATCAACCTGTAGGTTCTAAACAAATTGCTCAAAATATTGATTTCAGTTCGGCAACGATAAGAAATGATATGAGTAAATTAGAAAAAGAAGGATTGATTAAAAAGACTCATATTTCATCAGGTAGAGTACCTTCGGAAAAAGGTTATCGCTATTATGTAGATTACATAAAAAAAGATTATGAATTATCAAATAGTGAGAATGAAAAACTTAAACAACTCTCTGGTGGAGATATAGTCTCGGAAAATAATTATCTAGAAAAAAATGCAATAGTACTATCGGACTTAACGGATTGTACGGCGGTGATACTAGCCCCGACAAAAACAGATAGGCGCATTAATAAAATAGAGGTTATTCTTCTAAGTAGTCGTAGCATTCTCGTTATATTAGTAACAAATATAGGAGAAGTATTCCAACAAAACTATAAACTTGATGCGGATTTCACTGCAGAAGATATAGGAGAGATTAATAAACTTCTACAAAGTTACTTTTATGATGTGGATATGGCAACAGCTCACGTAATGATTCATGGTGAGTTAGAAAAATATCTAAAGAATAAAGTTAGCAACTATGATATGATAGTGGTGGCTTTAAATAGATTGTTGCAAAATAAAATTAAAAAGACTGTAGCATTAGGGGGTAAGTACAATTTACTTAAACAACCCGATATAGACAATGTAGATAAATTAAAAGAAGTAGTATCGCTCTTAGAAGATGATAAGATAGTCGAGCTTCTAGATAATAATGAAGTAACTGACAAACCATCTATTAAAATAGGAACTGAGCTTAAGCTTGGGAATATAGATGATCTTTCATTAGTGTCTAGTAGTTATAATACATCGAAAGGTCAAGGTGTAATAGCCGTATTTGGACCAAAGAGAATGGACTATTCGAAAATCATGACACTTATAGCTTGTGTTCGTGATAATTTAAATAATAATTTAAAATAATTAGGAGGTAGAGATGGCTACTGAAGAACAAAAAGAAACTCTACAAGAAGAAGTAACAACAGAAGAAACTGTTGAGACTGAAGAAACGACAGATTTAAAAGAAAAAGAAGTAGTTGAAAAAACTGCAGAAGAGTTATTACAAGAACAAATTGAAAAACTGCAAGAAGAAGTAAAAGCGTCAGAAGATAAATACTTACGTCTTTACGCAGAATTTGAAAACTTTAAACGACGTAAAAATCAAGAAATTGACACTATAAATGCTTATAAGAGTCAAAAAGTGATTACAGAAATCTTACCAAGTTTGGATAACCTAGAACGTGCTTTACAAGTTGAGTCAACTAATGAAGAAGTACAAACAGTTCTAAAAGGTGTACAAATGGTATATGAAGGATTACAAGCAGCGCTTAAATCAGAAGGTGTTGAACTAGTAGAAACTGAAAATGCTCAGTTCGACCCAAACTTCCACCACGCAGTAATGCAAGGAGAAGAAAGCGACAAAGAAAGCGGAGTAATCTTAGATACATTCCAAAAAGGTTACAAACTAAAAGATAGAGTAATCAGACCAGCAATGGTTAAAGTTAATTCTTAAAGGCTACATCGTTAGCATTTCAAGTATTGTAAATACGAAGAAATGGTTACGAGGAAGCTTCTCAAAGATACTCAAAGAATAAGGAATGCAGAGACGAAATGATTTGAAAGTATCGACTGAGCCTTAGTTTTTTCGAACCTAGAAGGGGAAGAAAAAAGTTAGGAGTAAGAATCGCACAGCTACACCAAGAAAGAGGAGCGTAGCAACGAAATGATTGGTATGTAGCCACTGCGCAGATACTTACTTAAAAAATTAAGAACGTAGTGACAAAATAATTTGAAAGTAGCCACTGCGCAGATAAAAAGTAATATAAGACTTTGTTAGAGTGAAATATTCATTTTAACAAATAAATTTGAAAATATAGTTATTATAAATTTAAGGAGGACAAGAATATGTCAAAAATTATAGGTATCGACTTAGGAACAACTAACTCATGTGTATCAGTATTAGAAGGTGGGGAAGCTAAAGTAATCCCTAACCCAGAAGGTAACAGAACTACACCTTCTGTAGTAGCATTCAAAGGTGACGAAATTCAAGTAGGGGAAGTAGCAAAACGTCAAGCAATTACTAACCCTAACACAGTAATTTCTATTAAACGTCACATGGGTACAGATTACAAAGAAGATGTAAATGGTAAAAAATACTCACCACAAGAAATTTCAGCAATGATCTTACAAAACTTAAAAGCAACTGCTGAAGCTTACTTAGGTGAAAAAGTAACTAAAGCTGTTATTACAGTACCAGCTTACTTCAACGACGCTCAACGTCAAGCAACTAAAGATGCTGGTAAAATCACTGGATTAGAAGTAGAACGTATTATTAACGAACCTACTGCAGCAGCATTAGCATACGGATTAGAAAAAACAGATGTAGATCAAAAAGTATTAGTATTCGACTTAGGTGGTGGTACTTTCGACGTATCTATCTTAGAATTAGGAGATGGAGTATTCGAAGTATTAGCTACATCAGGAGATAACTTACTAGGTGGAGATGACTTCGACCAAGCTATTATTGACTACCTTGTAGATGAATTCAAAAAAGAACAAGCTATCGACTTATCACAAGATAAAATGGCAATGCAACGTCTTAAAGATGCAGCAGAAAAAGCTAAAAAAGACTTATCTGGTGTAACTTCAACTCAAATTTCATTACCATTCATCTCAGCTGGAGCTAACGGACCAGTTCACTTAGAAAACACATTAACTCGTGCTAAATTCGATGAACTTACTCACAATTTAGTAGAAAGAACATTAATCCCAACTCGTCAAGCACTTAAAGACGCTGGATTAAACCCAAGTGAAATCGATCAAGTAATCTTAGTTGGTGGATCTACTCGTATTCCTGCAGTACAAGAAGCTGTTAAAAAAGAAATGGGTAAAGAGCCTCATAAAGGAGTAAACCCTGATGAAGTAGTAGCTATGGGTGCTGCTATCCAAGGTGGAGTAATTACAGGTGACGTTAAAGACGTTGTATTACTAGACGTAACTCCATTATCATTAGGTATTGAAACAATGGGATCTGTTATGACAGTATTAATTCCAAGAAATACTACAATCCCAACATCTAAATCACAAGTATTCTCTACAGCTGCAGATAACCAACCAGCAGTAGATATCCACGTATTACAAGGTGAACGCCCAATGGCATCTGACAACAAAACTCTTGGAAGATTCCAACTTTCAGATATACCACCAGCACCACGTGGAGTACCTCAAATCGAAGTTACATTCGATATTGACAAAAACGGTATTGTAAATGTTACTGCTAAAGATCTTGGAACACAAAAACAACAAAAAATCACTATTGAATCAAGCAGTTCATTAACTGACGCTGATATCGATAGAATGGTTAAAGAAGCAGAAGCTAATGCAGAAGCAGATGCTAAACGTAAAGAAGAAGCTGACGTACGTAACGAAGCTGATCAACTTTCATTCCAAGCTGATAAAGCATTAGAAGAAGCTAAAGATAAAGTAGATCAAAGCTTATTAGATAACATCAAAGCTAAAAACGATACATTAAAAGAAGCTATTAAAAATAATAACTTAGAAGAAATTAAAGCTGCTAAAGATGAATTAAATAAAGCTGTTCAAGAAATGACTATGAAACTTTATGAACAAGCTAATGCGGCAGCTGGAGCTCAAGGAGCAGATGCAGGAGCAACTTCATCAAATAACGATGATGACACAATCGATGCAGACTTCACTGAGAAAAAATAATTAAATAAATAGTCTAAGGGAGTTACCCAAAGGTTCTAGATTCTGAAAAAGTTTATATGGGAACTCATAGACGCAGTGGTTTATTGATATCTAAATTTGCTTTATAACAGCTTTTAGATATCTGATAAACTTTG
>CALIWM010000092.1:0-7941 GCA_938046645.1 uncultured Gemella sp.
ATTAAAATCTTGATAGGTGGTATAGTAGTTTATCTTTGGTTGCCGTATGGTTGCCAGTTGGTTGCCATATGGTATACCAGCAGTATCTATTATACTGTTAATCAACATGAGTAATACTATTGTTTGTCCTTTATTATACATTTGCAAGTGTTAATTATCGTTTTAATGATAGATCATTGAGTAGTATTAGATATAAAAAATAGGCGAGTATTATAACTCGCCTTATTTAGTGTACTCCCTCTTAATAATCTCCCGCTATATCTCTCTCTTTTTTTTATTCTTCTCTTTTCTAATTCTAATTTTTAATTTTTTCTTTTTCTTTTTTTATTCTATATCTAAATCTAACTCTACTCTATTCGTATTCTATAACGCTTTCGTAACTTTTTAGTTACACATCGTAACGTATGGAATGAGTAGAGGTAGTGGAGATATTGATAGTTACTAGGTTAAAACGCTTTTTTGTTGCTTGTTTCTAGCCCTGTAATTTTTCATTCTTGTTTTTATGGGATCTGCACCTGTGAATGTATCAAAGTTTTTTATACAGATAGTTTCTTTATCATCTGTTAGTGTAATTAGATTATACATTTTTAATGTTTCGATTAATTTCGCACATTCTTCGATATCTCTATCTAAATGCAGGGCTAATTCTTCGGTTAAATCTATTCCAGTACCCTCATAGCATATATAACCGTTACATTTCAAAGATAGGGTAATAAGTTTGATGTATAGTAATATCAATGTATCACCATTGGGTAGCTTTGATAGTTGCTTAATGCCAATATCACCAAAGAAATCATGCTTAAACTTCCACCAAAAGTACGCTTGTTTACCATCTTTGGTGAGTTCCTTTTCAGTAGGGCTTTCTTGCATATCGTCTGCGACATTATCGTCGTATATGGGGGGTAACCCTTTCTCTTTTCGCTTTTGATTGTGTATTACAGTAAAATTACAATTTTCTCCTGCTTGTGTTTTTTGATTGTATTCCTTTAGTGCTTCGTTATATAAAAAATCGTTTTTACTTAATGCCATATAATCACCTCTATGTGTATTCACTAGAAATAAAATGTATGTTAAGATAGAGGAAAGGTAGTACTATTAGCGTAGATATAGCCTTTCCAGTTGCCTATGATATTAGCCGTATCATGGGCTTTTTTTATTTGTATAGTCATAATTAGTGTTCCTTTATAGTTGCCATTTCAAATACACCTCTTTCAAAAGATTTTAAGGTTACAAGGGCAACTAATTCATATATATCTAGTAGATTGTTATTGTATTTATCAATATATTCTCTACCCATTTCATATAGTTCATATTTAGTCATAGTGCTATCTAATACTGCTTGCATTTGTTCGTTCATGGTATTACTCCTCGTTAGCTGGTTCTAAAGAACATTTAATATCGGTGATATTTTCTTCTGTTTTGTAATTGAATTTACTATTAAAGGTGATAACCGCATCAAGGTTAAAGTCATTAAGACCGATAACAATTTTGTTTTCTGTGTTTTGTTTGATTGTAATATCTCTTTTCATTATTCTTTTAGCCCTTTCAAGTCTTGATCTTTAAGATAGTTAGTAAACATTTGTACATCAATTAATACGAGGTTTCTATTTAGACGAGTAATACAACTCTTATAGTTATCATCAAGTAGTATTTTACTGATAAGCCGTGTTACTGTACTTCGACTAATGCTAAACATGGAAACAATGTTTTTAGGTTGTACCATGATAGGCTCAAAAGTTCCTGTTCGTAAAATGGAAATGTCAGTATTCATATAATTTTTACCTTTCTTGAAAAATAAAATTCATTTATTTAGCCTGTATGCTCGTTTTCGTGTATGTCTTGATAGATTTATACCTAACAAGATTTAAAAGGTGATTTAGAGTGGATTAGGCTATGTAAATCAAAATTATTGAAGTGTGATATATGCAGTAAATACCTGTATTTGTAGTACTTTTTTATGTGGTTATTACTGAATATCTGTGAGTATCAATGTTAGAATATATTACTAAAGCAGGTGAGGTAATTATATAATTGAAAATAAAATGCCTTAGTAACATATATCATTGTTAGTCAGTTGATAATGCTAATTTAATTTCTTGATAGCATTTCCCCTCATTTAATAAAGTTATAGTTTTATGTTCTAAATGTTCTAACTTCTGAATTTCTTCCGCCGTCATATCCTCTTTATGTTTAACCCTACTTTGTGATGCGGTCTTAATGAGTAGTTTATTGATATTCATAATAACTTTTGCCTTGCTATTATCCTCTTTATTGATATATGCAGGGCTTTCATATACCGCATCATGTAGCATCTTTTGTAGATCTTTACTTTTAGTATGGGCTACTATATCGTGAATTAAAGCATTTTCTAGCTTTTCAATGTAGTTATAAAGCCATTTTCTAAAAGTTTTTGCAACTTTGGTACGAGATAGACACCCAATTTCAAATATTCCTAACTTTGAAAACACCCTAACTTCTCTTAGTTGTGTTTTTGGCTTTCTTGCCCCCCAAAAATCGTCCGTGGAAGAAATAGAGATAGGTACACTTGTTATAGATGAATATTCTTTATCTAATAAGTGTGGGTTACGTTGTATTAGTTTCTCTATACCGCTTTTGCTTGCATAACCAAAGCCAGTAGCTAATTCATTGATTGTCATGAAAATATCTTTTCGCTTTGTACTGTAGAATGAGAAAATATTTCCGCCGTAGTGTTGTGTTGTAATTAATTCCATAGATTATACCCTTTCTACAAATTAAAAGAATAACTCATCAATAGTTAATTTCTTATTTAGTTTTTCAGATAGTACATTCTTAATTGTTTTTATATCATCTTGATTAAAACGTACTTTGCCATTTTCTTTTGCGTTATAGATTGTTAATGATATTCCTAAGATGTCTTTCATATCTCGTTGGTTAAGGCCTGCCATTTTTCTATAACCAATTAGTGTTTGGTATTGTTTCAAATTATTCACCTCTTAACTTAATACATTTAACTTTATTTAACCTTTGAATACATATTACCATTTAACTTTATTTAACGCAAGTATGACATTTAACTTTATTTAACTCTATGATATAATCTTTACAGAGGTGATTATATGGAAGATATTAATAAAGATATTGTACAAAGAGTTTATTTATCTAGGCGGATAAAGGAAATAAGAAAACAATTAGGACTTTCTATGTCAGAGTTTGGTGAAAAATTAGATACATCTAAGAATAGCGTTTCTCAATGGGAGTCAGCCAAAGTAATACCAAACGCTGAAAGATTAAGAAAAATTGCGGAATTAGGGAAAGTACCTGTAGAATTCTTGTATCTATCTGATCTTGATGTAGTTGATTTGAATGTTGAATTAAGTTCAAAATATACAGAACTAATGATGCCAGCAAGTTATTTTAATGATTACACATCATGTAAAGTATATAAATTTGATGCTGAATTATCATTTTTAATCATTAGCGGAAAATATTCATTAAAGGCAAGTTGCTATATTTATGATAGCAATATTGGATATTGTTCTATTGTTATTGAAGAAACACCAAGAGAAATACCGCATCAATTTAGATATTTTATTGATTATGAATTTGAAGATAAAAAAGGCGAAGATGCTCTAATAGAATTGATAAATAATCAATTACCTAAAGAATTGAATTTACATATTGAAAAGGTAGAATTTACTGAAGAAACAATGGCTTTTGAAGAAAAAAGTCTTTTGTCTTATTCTGATACATATAGTTATGAGTCAAACCCTGTATTAAAGGAACTTCAAGATAAGCTATTGGAATTACGCAATAATAACCCTGTTAATAGTGTGATAACTGGTGAAGTTTATGAATGGTTAAAGCATGAAGTAAAAACCTTTGAATTATGGAAACAAGAAAAATATAAATTGAAAGAGGAATAAATTCTTTGTACATAGTAGAGGTACTATGTGGATAGAAGAAAGATAAAGTAAAAAGGGTACACGATATAAGTATTGTGAACGTTTTGAACTACCGAATGGCGAGATACGAAAAGTATCTGTAGTTTTTAATACTAATAGTAGTCATGCACGCAAGCAGGCTACAATAGAATTACAACGCAAGTACGAACAGGCGGTAAAAGAGATTGATATAAATAAGGTAGTAACTTATTATGATGTGGCTATGTCATGGCTAGAACATACTGAACCGACTGTAAAACGATCTACACATATAAACCATACAATATATGTAAATAAGATTTTTACATACATTGATAAGAGTTTACCTATAGCCAACTTAACGGCGGTTACACTAGAAGATGTATTACATAAGGTTTATTATGTAGAAAACCTTTCATACTCTTATACAAGGGCTACATTTACAACGATGAAAGCCATATATAAGCACGCTAAACGGAAGAAATTAATACCTAGTCTTATTGATTTTGAAGATATAGAGATAAAGAAAAAGCATTTTAGCCATTCAGATATAGCTAAAAAGCAAAATAAATTCCTTGATGTGCTTGAGTTGAAAGAAACACTAATGCAATTATCAAAGATTGATAGCCGTATTAGTTTATTGTTTGAGTTCGTTAGCTTAACAGGTTTACGCATTGGCGAGTTGCTGGCGTTACGATATAGCGACTATGACAAAGAAAACGCTACTATAAATATCAATGGTACAATTCAGTACGATTATAAGAATAGTAGCGAGATTAAGAGGGGAACACCTAAAAATATATATTCAGTTCGTGATGTATCCTTATCAGATAGGACAGTTAGTATTCTTGATAGTATTATGTTAGAGAATAAACGGTGGTCGCTATGGTTCGAGGGATATATAGATCATGGATATATCTTTACTTCTAGCCGTGGTAACCCTTATGACATTCAATTCTTAAATAGGAGATTAAAAGGCGTACACATTGAGGGTAAACACTTAACTACTCATATCTTTAGACATACACATATAAGTATGTTAGCGGAGTTAGGCGTACCACTTAAAACAATTATGCAACGTGTGTAGGACATAATGACCCTAATACAACGCTTAGTATTTACACTCATGTTACTAAATCAATGCATGATGATGTGATTAACAAGCTAAACCATAGGCAAGCATAGAGGGGGAATGTGTATATAATATAGCCACCCCCTAGGTATCGATTATTTATTTAGAAAAAGTTGAAAGACCGTACTGCTCACCACATTTTATACAATTTTCCCTAATGGGACATGCGTGCAAATATATATTTATATGTATTGTGCTTGTTGATGCGGTATGGGACATTTAGGAGACATTTGTCTTATGGTTTAATGGTTTAGTGTTTGCCCCATTTTTTGCCCCCTAACAGGTATTCAGATAAACAAAGCCAGTATTTATCTGTAGTAATTGCTCAATACCTACTATCTCCGCCATTTAAATTTAAAACTAGAGGCGCATATATGTTTTCTACATATATGCGCCTCTAGTTTTTTATTATTCAAAAAATAAGTGATTGATTTGATTTTTATAATCTATATGATATTATGAATTTAAAGTGAATTTTTGTGGGCGATAAATATCAAAATATTAGTAATAAAAAGGAGAAGATATTAATAAATGAGTTTTTATTAATAAATTGGGTGAGAAAAGGAGAATATTGTGATTACCGAAATTAAAAATTTTACATTGAAATCATTTAAAAGTTATTCTACACCACAAAACTTTTTTAAAACTAAGAATATTATATTTGGATACAATGGTCGGGGAAAAAGCTCTTTGGCAGAAGGTATTATAAGGACTTATTCTACGCAGGAGACAAATAATCTTTCATATCGTTACTTTAATAGAAACTATGTAAGAGAAAGACTTTTATTGAATGATGATGATACAGTTATTAACGGCGTAAAAGTTTCCTTTAGTGAAAATGATGCTGATATTGCTCAAAAGATTGATGAGCTAAAATTAAAAATACGAGATGTAGAAGGATTGAAGAATAAGATTCATAATGATAGACATGCTTTACGTAGGAGTATTGATAAGATTCATGATGAAAAAAAAGGTAATGCTAAAATAAATCATAAACAATCAAGACGTACTATTGAGCAAGTATTAGAGGATTATGAAAGTGACTTAGTCGAAGCTTTAAAGGTAAGCTCTTCAAAAGATTATATAAAGCATTTTTCTGCTGATAGTAAACGTTTAGAAGACGATAAAGATAAGCTTAGATCACTTTCTTTACCTGAATTAGAGATAGATATACTTTCAAATGATGAAAAAGATTTTTTAGTTAGAACATTAAATACAAAATATAAACAAACTGAAGATATTCCAAATAATGAGGTTATAAAATGGTTAGAAAAGGGGATATCTTTTCATGATAAATCAGAAAAAATATGTAAGTTTTGTCAAGGCCCCCTTAATCTTCAAGATGTAAAGGATAGAATAAAAGAATACAAAAATAATGATATACAAAATCATATTAGCAGCTTGAGTTCTATTATGGATAAGCTAAGTAGAAACTTAGCGTTAATAGAGGCGGCTAAGATAACTAAATGTAATCTAAATTTTATTGATTTAGATAGTAATATAATTGATGAATTATGTGAGTGTACTGCGGTACAAGAGTTATCTTGTGTGATTGAGCGCCTTAAAAATAAAATAGATGATATGAGTAAAACTTATTCTCAAAAAGATGTTGTTTCTGATTTTGAACAAGAGGTTAATACTAAGAATAATCATATTCGAGCGGCTTATACTCGAAAGATTACAGAGATAGAGTCATCTATAAATAATATAGATAAACTTGCAAAGGGGTGCATTGCAATTGCATTAAAGGAGTCAGATGTTGGTGAGAAACTAAAAGTAATTCATAAAGAAGAAGAAGAAGTTAATAAAATCCAAGTTGAAAATCAAAAAATTCAAGAGACGATAGATACTTTAGAAGCTTCACAATCAGAATATAGTGATTTCATGGATTTCTTAAATGAAGTTTTAGAAAGCTTAGGGATTCAAATTAAACTAAGTTTAGTTGAGGATAATTATTATTTGAGGCATGCGTTTGAAAATACTGATTTAACTATTAATGATATAAGTGAAGGTGAAAAGAACCTTTTGGCATTATTATATTTTTACTTTGAATTATATAATGATAATCAACAAAAGAATTTGAAAGAGGTAATTAAGTTAATAGTTATTGATGATCCCATATCAAGTCTAGATGATTCGAATAAATTTTATGTGTTGGAAATTGTAAAGAAGATTTTAACAGAGACGAATATACAGGTATTTGTACTTACTCATTCATGGGATGATTTTTGCCAATTGAGCTATGGAATTAAACGTGATGATGAATACATAGAATTATTTGAGGTTTATAAAGATGAAGTAAACAATTATAAGAGTTCAGTTAGAAAGTGTAAGTGTAATATATCTCCTTATAAAAAATTATTTAGTGAAATATATGAATTATCAAATAAATCGATTGAAGACTTAAGTGAATGTGATATTTATCATGCTGCTAATAGTATGAGAAAGGTTTTTGAGGAGTTTTTAAACTTTAAAAAAGCAAATTTATTACCTCAAAGGAGTAATCAATCTGTTATCGAAGAAATTTATAGAAATGCTACAGGGGGAGAACTTGGTAATAATAGAAAACATAAATTAGGGGCTTTATTAACATTTATAAATGTATTGTCTCATAGATCAATTAAATCTAGTGAAATAATAAAACATAGTAGATTTTTAATGGGATTAATAAAAGATATTGATAAAGTTCATTATGATGAAATGAAGCATATAAATCGACTTTAAATAGAGTATCATTTAATGCTAATTTTAATTTATTATGTATAATAAAGAAGCTATTCATATATTTTCATGTGAATAGCTTTTATTAGTAAAATATTTATAATATATAATATGATTACTCTCTCTATATTTATTCTGTAGAAAGGAGCTCGTATGAATCGACTTAGTTTCTCGCGAACTCAGATT
>CALIWM010000093.1:0-3530 GCA_938046645.1 uncultured Gemella sp.
AATAGACAACAAGAGGTATCTGAAATATCTCGTAGTTTAAAACAGATGGCGAGGGAGTTAGAATGCCCTGTAATAGCCCTATCTCAGTTATCACGTAGTGTTGAATCTAGGCAAGATAAACGACCTATGATGAGTGACCTTAGGGAATCGGGAAGTATTGAGCAAGATGCTGATATCGTTTCATTCTTATATCGTGGTGACTACTATAGAAGTGAAGATGCTGATGAAAATGAACCTCAAGAAACAAGTGATGTCTCTACTATTGAGGTAATTATTGCTAAAAATAGGCATGGACAAACAGGAACGGCGGAACTTGCATTTATGAAACGATATAACAAGTTCGTATCGAAAACTTATGCAGAATAGGAGAGGGAGTTATGAAAAATAGAAATAATAATCAAAATAATGAAATGAATAACAATCAAAATGGTTATTATGATGAAAATGGCAATTTTATCCAAGGTGGCTATTATGATGAAAATGGCAATTTTATTCAAGGTGGCTACTATGATCAAGATGGAAATTTCATACCTGACGACTATTATACTCCTCATAACAACCCAACACCAGCTGGGTATTATGATACAAATGGTTTCTTTATTATAACTGGTTATTATGATCAAGATGGTAATTATGTAGAAGATAATAGTTATTCAAGTAATAACATAAATAATGAGCAATATAATCAAGGTGGTAACTTTGTCCCATTTAATAATCAACGTAATAATTTCCAAGGAAATAATAGTAGTTTAGTTGATGATAATGTTAGAAGTGATGAAAATAGTATTAATGAAGAACCTAAAGAGAAAAAATCAAAACTGGGTTACTTAGTCGTATTCCTTTTAGTATGTATAATTGCAGCAGGTATTTATTATTTCAAATTCTATAATAAAGATTCAAAAGTAGTTCACATTGATCAGTATAAAGTTGAACTAGCTGCTTATGGAACTAACCGAAATGGTAAGGTTGATGTTAATATTACGGAAGTTCCAGAAGTTAAAGATGCCGATGAAAACATCAAGAAATTCTTAAGAAAACCTGAGGTAAAATATTCGCCAAAAGAAAACTTGGAAAATGGAAGTAAAGTTGATGTAGAGATAACTCTTAATAAAGAGGAAGCAGAGAAGAAAGGGTTAAAAGTTACTGGTAGCTTTAAACGTACTCTTACAGTAACTGGCTTATCTGAAGAAAATAGCTCTAAAAAAGAAGAGAAAAATTCTACAAGCAATTCCCTTTGGAATAAAGAGAAAAGCAATAAACTTTATCAATATGTAAAAGAATGGGAAAAAACCTTAAATCAAAATTATAAGGAATATACTATTGATAATAAAGTTAATTACTATGGTTTACAACTTCCGGGAGATACAGAAAAAATTGGACAAGCACGTCTAGTACTTGAAGGTGACAAATTAGTCAGTATGAAGTGGTCACCAGAAGGAAATCAGAAAGATGTATATAATATAGTTGCTGTATATTCTGATATAGAAAATGTTGTGGGGCCAGCATCTCATTTATATTACTTTACAATTTTAAATGGTGAACCGATAGTATTGGTAACTGAACAAAACCAAGGTAATGATAAGAAATACTTATACTTCAAGAGAACAGCAAATGTTTATCTACAAGAAGGATTTGAAAAAATAGTTAAAGGTTAGTAAATTAAAAGCTAGGGACAGATGGCAAAAGGGTTGTTTGTCTCTGGCTTTTCACAAAAAATATTATAATAAAGTTTTGGAGGAAAAAAATGAATTTTAAGAATAAAAGGTTAATATCAACTGTTATTGTTGTGGTCTTAGTGGTATTTTCGTTAATTAAAGGAACTATCACATCAAGTAACAACAGTAAAAAAGACGATGCAGAATTAAATGGATATTTAACAGAGTTTTTACAAGAACAAAGTGTTACTAAATTAACTTTGAAAAAAGGTGACAGCAGCCAAGTAATTCAAAAGATTTCTATCGAAGGTGAGATTAATGCAGAGATGACGAATACTTATTCAAGAGGTTCTGTTTTAAATCAAATTAAAGAAGCTAAAAGTAATCCTAATGTAAAAGCTATACTATTATCTGTGAATTCACCAGGTGGTGGTGTTTATGAGACTGCAGAATTGTACAATGCTCTTAAGAATAGTGGTAAAGATGTTTATGTGTCAATGAAAAAAATAGCTGCTTCTGGAGGATATTATGTATCGACTCCTGCTAAGAAAATTTTTGTAAATACTGAAACAACTACTGGTTCTTTAGGAGTAATTATGAGCTATGTATCTGCTCAAAAATTCTTAAATGATCATGGAATTAAACAAGAAACTATCCGTTCTGGAGAGCAAAAAGCAGTAGGTGGTTTAACAGAGGACTTACCAGAATCAACTAGAAAAATATTACAAGAACAAAACAAAGAAGCGTATGAAAGATTTGTAAAAGCTATAGCTGAAGGTAGACACCTAAGTGAAGATGAAGTTAAGAAACTTGCTGATGGTAGAACGTACACTGGTACTCAAGCAGTAGCGAACAAACTAGCTGATAAAGTAGGGACTGAAGATGAACTTATTGATTTAATAAAAGAAGAAAAAGGATTATCTAACCCAACTGTAATCGAGTTAAGAGCTGATAAAACTGCAGAAAGTTTAATTTCTAGATTTGTGAAAGCAACAACAAAAAGTTTTATCTCTGAATTAAATAGTGAAGTAAATTCAAACAAAGTTGAGCGTAGCTACTTAGGATAGGGAGGGGATTTAAATGAATAACGATTTAAATAATAATACACCTTCATATGATCCGCTTCTTAACGGAGGTACTACAGAAGCTCCGAATGATGTTGCACAGAATGAAGAATTTGTTAAAGAGCATGAAGATACTAAAGAAGCGCAAGAAAAATTCAAAAAAGATTTTTCATTGCCAACTTCATTAGAAGATTATATAATACTTTCTAAAAATTTCTATGCAGGCTTCTGGACTAGATTTGCTGCATATTTAATCGATATGATAGTTATTTATGCTATATCTAGTTTACTAAATACTTTTAGTTTTGGGCTTTTGAATAAGCAACTAGATTTTCCTATTTTAGGAGAAGAGTCTTTAAGTTATGTTATTGTTATGTTTACTTACTTTATAGCTATGACTTACTTCTTCTCTCAAACCTTAGGTAAGATGATTATGAAGATAAAAGTAGAAACTAATAAAGGTGAAAAGTTAAGTTTCGCGGATGTAGTTTATCGTGAGCTAGTTGGTAAATTATTAACGATATTCTTAGTTTACCTACCGTATTTAGCTGTTTCTTTTACTAATAAGAAAAAAGGACTTCATGATTTTATTGCTGATACTGTAGTAGTCAAAGAAGATTTTTCTAAACTTCGACGTCAGATGAATGAAAAACTAGAGAGTAAAAATTAATATTGTAAAAAGCTGTAGGTTTTAATAAATCTACAGCTTTAAATTTTAAATTAAATCCTAGAAAATCAGCTGGGGTTGACAAAAAGGTCCTAAAATTTGGCAAAGTTCATATGATAACTCATAGACGCAGTGGTTTATTGA
>CALIWM010000094.1:0-3530 GCA_938046645.1 uncultured Gemella sp.
AGACTTCACTGAGAAAAAATAATTAAATAAATAGTCTAAGGGGCTGGTAGCGTTATGCGCTAGCCCTTTGTTAAATAATTAATTATAGGAGAGATTAAGATGGCTAAAAGAGATTATTATGAGGTACTTGGTGTAAGTAAAAGCGCAAGTGCAGCTGAAATTAAAAAAGCATATCGTAAATTATCAAAACAATATCACCCAGATATCAACAAAGAGCCAGGCGCTGAAGATAAGTTCAAAGAAATTTCAGAAGCGTACGAAGTACTGAGTGACGATACTAAAAAAGCTCAATATGATCAATTTGGTCACGCAGCATTTGAAGGTGGAGCCGGTCAAGGTGGATTTGGTGGCTTCGGTGGAGGTTTCTCTGGATTCTCAGGTGGTTTTGATGACCTTGGAGATATTTTCTCAAGTTTCTTCGGTGGAGGAGGATCACGTCGTAATCCCAATGCTCCACGTCAAGGAGAAGATTTATTACACCGCATTCGTATAAGTTTTGAAGATGCCGTTTTTGGTACGAAAAAAACTATTAAAATCCGTAAAGATGTAGAATGTGATCACTGTCACGGAAGTGGAGCGAAAGATTCTTCATCTGTAAACACTTGTCATAGATGTAATGGTAGTGGACAAGAAGCAGTAATTCAAGATACTCCATTCGGCCGTATGCAAAGCCAACGTACATGTTCAGAATGTCAAGGACGCGGTAAAATCATTAAAGATAAATGTGCGCACTGTTTCGGTAAAGGATATAATAACCGTGAAGTAGAATATGAAGTGGAGATTCCAGAAGGAATCAGTTCAGGACAACGTGTTCGTCTTCGTGGTAAAGGAGGAGCAGGAGAAAATGGTGGTCCAGCAGGTGACTTATTCATAGAGGTAATCGTAGCTGAAGATTCATATTTCCACAGAGAAGGTGATGATATCTATACAGAATTGAAACTTTCTCCAGCACAGGCTGCTTTAGGAACAAAAGTTGATGTTCGTACTTTAACAGGTGAGATTGAATTAAACGTTCCAGCTGGAACACAGCATGGACGTAAATTCCGCCTTTCAGGTAAAGGTGTTAAAAGTGTTATGGGATATGGTCAAGGAGATCACTACATTGTGGTATCTATTGAAATTCCTAAAAACTTATCGACAAAAGAACGTGAACTATACCTTCAACTTGCAAAGTTAAACGATGAGAAAGTTGAAGAAGATGAAAGCTTTTTAGACAAAGTTAGTAGAAAAGCAAAAGATTTATTTGATTAATAAAGATAAAATGGACTAATCCAAAAGTCCTAAATTATAAAAGAGTTAAAATGAGAACTTAAAGACGCAGTAGTTTATTGATATCTAAAAAGTTTTATGAGAGTTTTTAGAAGTCTAATAAATTCTGTGGGAGTGACTCAAAATCGAATTCTAAGAAATCACGATTTTAAGTCACTCCTTTTTTGTTGTTTTGTTAAGTCATCTACCGTATTTATTTGAATTTTTTTGTAATACAAAGTAAAATATAAGATGGATATAAAATACACTAGAAAGAAGGAGTGGGGAAATGTTCATAAATGAATTTAAAACTGATCAAGAAATCAGTATGTTTTTATTATTGGATAATGTTATTCGTGGAGTAGCGGCAAGTGGAAAACCTTATCTAACACTTTATCTAAAAGATAAAACAGGTAGTATTGATGGGAAAATTTGGGAAGTTAAAGACGAAGATAGTGAAAATTTAAAAGCTGGTAAGATGATTCATGTAGAAGGAACTTTACTAGATTATCGTGGTAAGCTTCAGTTAAAAATAAAGAACTATAGAATGGCAACTGATAGTGATAATATAGATATTCAAGATTATATTCAAACAGCACCAGTTCCAAAAGATGTAATGATAAATGAATTAAATTACTTCTTAAAAGAAATAGGGAATGATAATCTAAGAACTGTAACTATCGAATTGTTAAATAAATATAAAAAACAATTTATTAGTTATCCTGCGGCTAAATCAATGCATCATGATTTTTATTCAGGTCTAATTTACCATACTACTACGATGTTAAAAATAGCGAAAGCTTTAGTAGCTATTTATCCGTCACTAAATAAAGATTTATTATATAGTGGAATTATTTTACATGATTTAGGAAAAACTATCGAGTTAAGTGGGCCTGTAGGAACCTCTTATACATTAGAGGGAGAACTTTTAGGGCATATTGTTATTATGAGTGATGAAGTAGCACGTATGGCTGACAAATTGGGGATTGAAGCTGAAGAAATTACACTTTTAAGACATATGATTCTTGCTCATCATGGTAAGTATGAATTTGGTTCTCCAAAACTACCAATGATAAAAGAAGCGGAGATAATTCACTTTATCGATAATATCGATGCTAGAATGATGATGTTTGAAAAAAACTTAGCAAATGTTGAGCCTGGAACATTTAGTGATAAATTATTCGGTTTAGAAGGAAGACACTTCTATGTGCCAACATTTGATAGAGAAAATAATTAAGGAAAAGAGAAACATATATGAATAAAGGAATAAAGTATATATTAGGTTTTGCTGCGATATTTGTCGCGGCTGTAATATGCGTATTTGGGATTATCAAATACGAAGAAATGCAAGAAGAAAGTACAACAAATAATAGTGCGAACTTAGGAAGTGCTGATGGTAAAAAATTAGATAAAGAAACTACGATTGTTATTGAGAAAATATCTTCTTTAAATGACATTGATGCTCTTAATTCTGAGTTACACTTATCACAATCAGTTGTTGATATACTTAAAAAGTATGCGCCATCTGTTTATTATACTGTTGATAATAGTGAAGGTTTTGATAAAATTTATTTCCGTTTAGGTGGATACATTGTGGACCGAAAAGTAAATGGAATTAATGAAATTATCGGTTCTTATAAAATAGATGATGGGAAACTAACATCAACAGGTGATGATTTAGGTAAAGTAGGTTCTAAAATCAATGATGGTGATTTAACATGGAAACAACTGAATTTAAATAATAAAGTGCACGATAAGGATGCTGCGAAAGCAGTTGCTGATAAGTTCTTCGCTGTTGGTCTTGGTGGAGGAATAGACAGTATGTTAGGTATTTTTGCATATTCTTCTGATTTTAGTAAGCATATCAGAGATGCTCAATTAGGACTTACTGTTGTTCCAATGTCGTTGGCAGAAATCACTGATATATATAATGCGGCAACTCCAGATACATATAATGCAGATCAAGTTTATAAAAAAGTTTCAGAACTAAAACAAGCTAAGTATAGAGAAGTCGATGATAGCTATAAAGGTAATGAATCTAAGTATAATAAGAGTATTGGTAATGCAGAGGTTCTTTATTTCAAAAAAGATAAAATGTATCTAGCTGCATTTGGAGGAATTGGTGGAGCTAGTGGAATTACTTTAACAACACCAGATAAATGGATTGAAGAAGGGGATAGAATAATAATTCCGTTAATAAACAATTTTGAAGGTGGAAAAATTAAAGGGAAAATTGTTCTTCGATTAAATAATAAACAATATGAGGCAAAATCAAAGTCGAA
>CALIWM010000095.1:0-1786 GCA_938046645.1 uncultured Gemella sp.
TTGCTTTAGGTCTAGCATAAAATTAAAATTTAAGAGATAATTTAGAGGTAATATTATATGAGTAACTATCAAGAACTATATGAAAAATGGTTAAACAGTTCAGCTTTAACTGAAGAAGAAAAACTTCAATTAAAAAACGTAGCTGATGATGAAGTAGAAAAAGAAGATAGATTTTATAAAGAATTAGAATTCGGAACTGCGGGATTACGCGGTAAAGTAGGTATGGGTTCAAATAGAATGAATAGATTTATTATCGCTCGTGCTACAAAAGCGTTAGCGCAAACTATTATCGACAATGGATTACAAGAAAAAGGTATTGCTATTGCACACGATCCACGTCTTTTCTCAAAAGAATTTGCTAAATTAGCAGCATTAGTAATGGCTAGTAATGGAGTTAAAGCATATTTATTCGAGGATTTACGTCCAACTCCAGAATTATCATTCGCAGTTCGTTATTTAGGAACAGCTAGTGGTATTAACATTACAGCAAGTCACAATCCTAAAGAATACAATGGATATAAAGTATATTGGCAAGAAGGATCTCAAATTAAATCTGATATAAGTGATAAAGTTTTAGAGTATATCAACTCAATGGATATCTTCGATAACTATGTTACTTTAACAGAGGAAGAAGCTAAAGAAAAAGGATTATTAGTATATATTGGAGAAGAAATTGATGAAGAATTCTATAAAGAATCTTTAAATTGTGCTATTAATGATGAAAACATTGATAAAGATATTTCTGTAGTATATACACCACTTAATGGTGCTGGATATAAAGCTGTAACAACAGTCCTTGCACGTCGTGGATTCAAAAATGTTCATGTTGTTGAAGAACAAAAAGATCCTGATGGAACTTTCCCAACAATTGAATATCCAAACCCAGAGGATACTGCAGCATTTGAATACGGTGAAAGATTAGCTAAAGAAGTTAATGCTGATGTAATTATCGCAACTGACCCTGACTGTGACCGTCTTGCTGTAGAAGTAATTCACAATGGTGAAGTAGTTTCTCTTAACGGTAACCAAGCTGGAGCGGTATTAGTTCAATATGTTATTGAAAATCTTGCGAAACAAAACAAACTACCAGAAAACCCAGTATTAGTTAAATCTATCGTAACATCTAAAATGGTAGAACCATTATGTAAAGAATACGGAGTAGAAGTAATTGATGTTCTTACTGGATTCAAAAACATCTGTGCATTACCGAATGAATGGGATATTACTGGTGAGAAAAACTATGTAATGGGATATGAAGAAAGTATCGGATATAACGTTGGTACATTCTTACGTGATAAAGATGGTGTAACTATCGCTATGTTATTAGTAGAAGCTGCAGCATTCTACAAAACACAAGGTAAAACATTAGTAGATGTCCTTGATGGTTTCTATGAAAAATATGGTTACTACCTAGATAAAACTATTTCTATCGTTTTAGAAGGAGCAGCAGGTGCGCAAAGAATTAAACGTATGATGGAAAAATATCGTGAAATCTTTGCTCGTGAAATTGCTGGAAGTGAAGTAGTAGCTATTACTGACTATCTAGTACAAAAAGAAAAAACTGTAGCTACTGGTGAAGAAAAAGATATCGAAATTGAAAAAACTGATGCTGTTAAATTCAGTTATTCAGATGAATCTTGGTATACATTACGTCCAAGTGGAACAGAACCAAAAGTAAAACTTTATATCTATGTTAAAGATGCTGATAAGAAAGTTGCACAAGAAAAACTAGTTAAATTTGAAGAAAAAGTATTAGAATTGCGTTATTCAATTGACTAATAAAATA
>CALIWM010000096.1:0-16589 GCA_938046645.1 uncultured Gemella sp.
TAGTCGAAATTTCCAATTTGGGAAGAAAAAGAGAGTTCAAAATGGAAAAAATAGTTAAAATTTCCAATTTGAGAAGAAAAAGATAGTTCAAAATGGAAAAAATAGCCAAACTTTCCAATTTGGGAGGAAAAAGATAGTTCAAAATGGAAAAAATGGTCAAAATTTCCAGTTTGGGAGGAAAAAGAGAGTTCAAAATGGAAAAAACGGTCAAAATTTCCAATTTGAGAAAGAAAAGTGAATTCAAACTGGAAAAAACAGTCGAAATTTCCATTTTGGAATTGGGGTGTAAGTACCCCCTCACAATCACAATAAGTCATAACAAAAAAAACCCGTATAGCAGAAAGCAATTTAAAAATCGTAGTTTCAGGGAACTCGATTTTGTCAAATCACGTCTGGATTTCATAAAAGATGTAAAAAAATCTAAGCAGCAAAATGCTGCCTAGATTTCTAGTATGATTTTTTCCCATGCCCCGAACTTGACAGACGTGCCCGAGCTTGACAAAGAGCTGATTTTTTAAATCTCTATTCAGATTTATTGTTTTGAATATTCAACAGCTCTTGCTATTTTTGGTTTTGCTGGATTTTTGTCAATATTGTTATCCGCTAATAATTTCTCGAATGAGATTAGACCTGTTTTGTAGTCTTTTGTTTCGAATTCTAATTCATAATCAACGATATCATTGATAAATGTTGTCTCATCAAGTACTAATAGGCCTTCTTCTAAAGTGATTTCGTGTCTTAATGTCTCGATTTTTTGAATCAGCATTGGAGTTTTAATCTTCACGTTCATTCGCTCTAGTTCAGCGATAATTTCGTTTGGTAAAATCGGCAGTACCGTCGGCTCTTTTGGATATTTTTCGTCGAGAGGCACGTTTATCTCAACATTTTGAGTTTTACCTTTCACCTTTAGAGTCATCTCTGTTTTTTTATTTGTATAACGAATTCTTAGTGCTGCTCCGATTTTCTTGAAACTTTCATCTGCATCATCATAGTAGAAATTTTTGTTTATTATTTCTTCAGAATTCTTTAAGTCATATTTTTCAAATAGTGCTTTATATTGATCTTTTGTTAGTAAGTTTTTAAATTCTATTTCTATTTCTCGCATGAGATTTCCTTTCTCTTTTCAATCGCAATAATAAATGGGGCGTTGTTTTTCTGATTAATGAATTGATAAACCAATACTTCAGCTTCTTTTTGATCGAGATTTTGAAGTTCATTTAACAATACTTCTTTTTCTACCTTACCATTCTCATGTCCCCAATAGACAACAATAACAATTCTCCCACCAATTTCTAGGTGTAATAAGAACTTTTTAATCGTCGCAAGTGTCGTCTCAGCTAGTGTAGTAATCTCATGATCTGCATTTGGTAGGTATCCTAGATTAAAGACAACTGCACGGATTTTTTCATCTATATACTTGTCAAATTCAAAGTGTGAATCAAGAATAATCTCGCATTTATCCGTCAGCTCAGCTTCTTCGATTAGCCTCGTAGTGTTTTCTATTGCCAATTCTTGGATATCAAATGCATAAACCTTTTTAGCTGAAGTCTTCGCTAGAAACAATGTATCATTTCCATTTCCAGCTGTAGCATCAACAACGACTGAATTTTTATCAATAACTTCTTTTAATAATTTTTTGCTAAAAGCTAGTACCTTATCCATCTTATTGTCCTTATTATAAAATTATTTTTGTCTGTCTGCTTTCATTTCAGAAAGAATGTCACTAAGTTCGTAATAGTTATCGCTAGCTATTGTAAAGTCAAGTGATGTGTTAATAATCTCAGCTAGTAATTTCGAATTATCACTTGTATAGTCTTCTTCTCGGTTTAAATTTGCTTTAAGACCTACGACAAGTTTTTCTAATTTCTCTACTAAATCAGCTTCTGTAGTTTCATCATCTTCATCGAATTCTTTAGTGTAATCTTTGATATTAAAGCTAAGTCCATCTTTTAGCGGTGCGATATATAAAGCACGTAGGTTATTTACATCTTCACCGACTGCAGCTGAAAGTTCATGTAGAGGAGCGGTATAAATTTTCTCATCTTCGGCACCAGCTTGCTCAATAACTGTAACTTCATGATCATAAGGATAGAACGACATAAGTTCGTCAGAGACATTAGCCGCAGTTAAATCATCATAACATTGTGTAATAAGTAGGTGTTGTAGTGGGTTAACCTGTCTTAACGTCTCAAGTGCAGTGGCATCAACAAGAGAGAATCCTTCAACAGGATCGAACTTCGCCGCGTTAAAACAAGAATCTAAAAAGCTCTCACCACCAACGATTTTTACATCTTTATCACTGTTTATTAGAAGTTGAGTAGTTAGCTCAGCAACCATAGGATGTCCAGGGACAAGATACATTACATCACCAGCCTCAGCAACTTCAAGAATATAATTAGCAATGCCGTTATATGTATTTTCGAAATTTTCACTTTCTGTATAAAATCTATCACAAGTTTCAAATGCGATATTATTCTCCTCTAAGAAAGAAATCGCAGGATGTTCTTTAGTACGTGCAATAACCTTAGCATTAGTGTTATCTAGTAAAAGTTGTTTAATATTTTCCTTAATATTTGAACTATCATTAGGTCCAAGTCCAATAATATAAATCATAATGTGCTCCTTATTTATCGATTTAATTGAGTTTTTTATTTAAAAGTAATAGCTGTACTTTGTGTGGATTACTTTTTTGAATACTTAATAAGATTTCTTTAATTTAAAAGAAATATGTAAACCTAGTACGAATCATTTTTATTCAAAATTAATAACTATAGCTAGTACAAATCACTTTTTTTCATGTTTTCTTTAATTCAAAAGTGCTTTGATTATCTCAAGTGACTCACTTTCTTCAACATTGTTATTATAACATAAATTAAGTTTTGAGTTGATAAAAATATTTATTTGAATATTATTAATTCATTATTCAAATATTCAGTATTGTGTGATTGAAATTCGAGTGAATTATAAAAAATAATGATATATCTTACATTAATAAACAAGTTTGTTCACTACAGTAAAGAGAAGAAATATCACCTTGGAAATTTAAGTTTACCTTGTGAAAATTTATGAGATATGGTGTTTTTAGAGTTAAATTATTATAAAATATAGGTGAAATATATTGTAAAACTGTAAGATAATGCAAATTTTCAAAAAGTAGTTAAGTTAGAATAAAACATTGAATTTTTGATTATACAAGGCAGAGGGGGAAGTGAAAAAAATTGAAAAATATAAGTTAAGAAATATTAAGTGAAAGAGTGAAAAGCTTGATATATTAGGATTTACATATAATTTGTAAAGTGATATAATAATATAAATATAAAGTATATAAGGAGGAATTGAATATGTCAATCAAAGCATTAAAAGTAGCAAAAGCAGCACTTAAAACACCAGGAGTATTCGCAGGAGGAGTAGCATTCGGAACTTTAGGTCTTAAACTTCTAGCAAGTAAGGATGCGAAGAAAGGTTACTCAGTTGTTTTATCAAAATTATATAAAGCAAAAGATGGAGTAGAAGGAACAGTATCAAACATCAAGCAACATGCTGATGATGTAGTAGCAGATGCTAAAGACTTATACGAAAAAGAAAAAAGAGAAAATAATCTTCAAGAATTAGAGGAAAAATAAGATGGATTTTAAAATACTACATCTTTCGAGTGCAAGAGCGAGGGTTAGAGCTAATTTTCGTTTGACACCAGATGTAAAAGTATATTTTAAAGAACAGGCATCAAAAATCGAAAACATACAAAAAGTGGACTTTTATCAAGATGAGTACACTTTTATTGTTATGTTTAAAGAAGGACACGGTAGTTGTTTACAAGAATTCTTTAAACTAGTAGATAAAGAAAAAGTGAGAAACTGTTATGAAAATCCAGTTGTAGTAGCTGAAGAAAGTCCTTATTCAATAATTGTAGATGCCATTTTTTGGCGTGCGGTGTCTAAATTATTCGTGCCACTACCACTAAGAGCTGTTCACACATGGTGGAAAGCATCAGGGTATTTAAAAGATACGCTAAAATTATTAGGACGCAAGCAAGTTACCATGGAAACACTGGATTCAGCGGCAATCCTAGTCTCATTAGCGACGGGGGCTCGTGAAACGGCAAGTTCTATTATGTTCATTCTGGAATTAGGAGAAGCTTTAAACAACTGGTCTGAGAAAAAATCTGTAAAAGTATTAGAACAAAGCCTAACTTCTATGGATAGAGAAATTTGGCTTGTTGAAGAAGAAGGTAATAGAAAAATAACTTGTGCAGAGGTGAAAAAAGGCGATATAGTTCTAGTTTCAGAAGGAAATGAAATTTTATTTGATGGTATTGTGATGAGTGGGGGAGCTAGTGTTGATGAAAGTTCATTGACAGGAGAAAGTTTCCCGGTTGTGAAGAATATTGGAGATGAGGTCTATTCTAACACGATAGTCGTTAACGGTGAGATTAAACTGAAAGTTGAAAATCCACAAGTTAATGGTCGTATCCAACATTTAATTCAACTCATGAAAGATTCTGAAAGTAGAGAAGACGCATATCATTACAAATATATCAAATTAGCCGACAGTATAGTAAAATATAACTTCTTAGCGATGGGACTAACGTATTTACTTACAAGATCATTCACGAAGGCGATGTCGTTTTTACTAGTAGATTACTCATGTGCATTGAAATTATCAACACCTGTAGCATATCTAACTACTATAAAAAACCTAATTGATCAAAAAATTGTGGTAAAAAATTCAGTAACTCTTGATAAATATGAGGATATAGATACATTTGTTTTTGATAAAACAGGAACAATCACAGTATCTAAGCCATATATTCAAGAAGTACTTCCATTTTATGAATATTCTTATGAAGAAGTTCTTAGAATTGGAGCGTGTTTAGAAGAGCATATCTATCATCCGATTGCCAGTGCCGTAGTAAGTAAAGCGGAAGAAGATGGAATTGAGCATGAAGAGATGCATACAGAGTTATATCACATTGCTTCAAAAGGGATAGTATCTCATATCGACGGAGAGAAAGTAGTTATCGGAAGTAGACAATTGCTAAAAGACGAAGATATAGTTGTTACTGACGAGCAAGAACAAATTATAGCCGAAAAACAAGAACAATACAACCTATTATTCTTAGGGTATAAAGGAAAATTAATCTCAATTTTCTGTGTAGATATCCCATTAAGAGACGAAGCTAGTGCAGTATTAACCGAGCTTAGAAATAGAGGTAAAAAGGTAGTTCTTTTAACAGGGGATAGTGAACTTAGAACCAAGAAAATTTTAAAAGATGTAACTTTTGACGAAGTACATACAAGTATGACACCAGTTACAAAATTTGAATACATTAAGAGTGAAAAAGAACAAGGAAGACGTGTCCTGATGATAGGTGATGGTCTAAATGATTCAGCAGCATTATCAGAAAGTGATGTAAGTATCGTTATGAGTGAAAGTGCTGATCTTTCAAAACAAATTAGTGATGTTGTCTTAAAATCAGATTCACTAAACTCATTATTGCTATTATCAGATGTTTCAAAAATATTACGTTCACAAATGAGTAACAACGTTAAGAGTACGGTATCAATTAATAGTTCACTAATATTCTTAGGATTAATAAATGTATTGCCGTCAAACTTACTAGCATTACTACATAACTTAACAACATTTGGTATCGTACTTAAGAATTTTAATATTAAGTAGAGAAGATCAAAAGATGTCAAGTTAATTATGTTGGGAAGAAGGTATCCATTCCTTTAGAATATGTAAACTAAATAATAATGAAACTCGAATTTGGGAGAATCTAGATTCGAGTTTTTTGTTGTATAGATAACTTAAATCTTGAAAAATATGTATTACTTATTTGAGATTTCCTTTATAATTATATTTGAAAATGTATACAATATATAGTATTATATCAATATATTGAAAAGAAGGAGAATGTGTAATGAATAAAAAAAGAAAATTATTAAGTATTGTAGCAGTTGCGTCTTTAGTAGCAGGTATAGGAGAAGTGGCAAGCCCACAGGCACAAGCAGTTACATTCCATAGTTGTAAAGAAGCGTGGAACCAAGGATATGGAGATATTCGAGTAGGAGAAGATGGTTATTCAAGACATCTAGATAGAGATGGTGATGGAATAGCATGTGAAATCAGTAAATCAAATGGACAATATAAACCACGTGCTCAACACGCTCAACATGCTCAAAATGGTTGGGTAAAAAGCGGTGATGCTTGGTACTACTATAAAAATGGTTCAGCAGTAAGAAACGCATGGGCAGGAAATTACTGGCTAGGATCAGACGGAAGAATGGTAACAAACAGCTGGGTAGATAACAACCGTTACTACGTAGGTAATGACGGAGCATGGATAAAAGGTTACGGAAATAAATCAGGATGGCAAAAAGAAGGTGGATCTTGGTACTACTATAAAAATGGATCAGCAGTGAGAAATGCATGGGCAGGAAACTACTGGTTAGGATCAGATGGTAGAATGGTAACAAACAGATATGTGGATGGTGGCCGTTATTATGTAGGAAATGATGGAGCTTGGGTCCCATCGCTTCCACCTATAAGTAATTTGCAAGCTGAATAGGCAGATGTTATAAAAAGGATTAATATAATAATAAGAGCTTTAGTTCACTGGTCAGGTGAGCTAAAGCTTTTTTAATATGATATGAAAATATGATGATAAGAATTTTTATATCTTGAAGTATAATAAGCTAAGATTTATGTATTTAAATAGAGTTTGAATCTGAGATAATTTTGTATAAAGTTTATATTTATAGTAGGGATAACTAAATTAGAATTTATGATTTTAACTGAAAAATGTTTGGATATATGTTATACTAATCAATGAATATATTCTTTAAGGAGAAGATAAGTGAAATTAACTTTTTTTGAAAAATTAGAACAGTATCAAAATAGTTCTAAAGAGGTATATATTAATAATATATATCAGGATGAAAATTTAACATACAAAAATTTAATAGAGTATTCGGATAAACTTGCGTTTTATCTAGAAGAAAAACTAGGGGAAGACAAAAACCCTATAGTAGTATATGGACATAAACATCCGTTTATGTTAGTGTACTTTTTAGCGTGTGTGAAATCAGGAAGAGCATTTTGCCCAGTAGATATAAATACACCAAAAGACAGAGTTGAAGAAATAGTGGAAACAGTAGAATCAAAACTAGTACTTGTTACGGAAAAAATAGAACTGACTAGAGAAATGTTAGATGTAGAATCTGCTAAAGAAATACTATCAATTACTCAAGGCTCAATATCAAAAGAACACTACGTAAAAGATGAAGATTTGTTCTATATTATATTTACATCAGGAAGTACAGGAAAGCCAAAAGGTGTGTGTATTACATATAATAACTTGAATAATTTCTTACATTGGTATACAGGATATTATGATGAAAAAGAAGAACTAGTATTTTTAGGACATCCACCATTCTCATTTGATCTATCGGTAATGTCATTGTGGCCGAGTATTTATTTAGGAGCATCTTTGGTACAAATAGATAAAAAACATCAAGAAAACTTCAAATTAATGTTTGAAGAACTAAATAAATCGAATGCTACAATATGGATTTCAACACCATCATTTATAGAAATGTGCTTTATAGATAAAAACTTTAATCAAAGTTTAATGCCAAAAGTAAAACAATTTGTATTTTGTGGAGAAAAACTATTTAGTACAACAGTAGAAAAAATCCATGAAAACTTTGAAAATGCTCAAGTAATAAATACATATGGACCAACAGAATCAACTGTAATGGTCACATGGGTAGAAATAACAAAAGAAGTGAATAAAAAATACTATGAGAACCTACCGGTTGGAGAGGTGAAATGGGGGACCAAAGTACATTTAGCTGATCCTGATAAAGAAGGTAAAGGTGAAATAGTAATTACAGGAAATACTGTCGCAAAAGGTTATTTCAAAAATGATGCTATAACAAATGAAAAATTTGGTATAGGAGAAGTAGATGGAAAAGAAGAACGAAGTTATCTTACTGGTGACTTAGGATATTTCAAAGATGGTATGCTGTTTTGTGAAGGACGCATAGACTTCCAAGTAAAACTTCATGGGCATAGAATAGAACTTGAAGATATAGACAACAATCTACTTAAAAACAAAAAAATACGACAAGCTGCGACAGTACCAAGTTATGAAGATGGAAAAGTAAAATCATTAACATCATTTGTAGTATATAACGAAGAGATAGAAAAACGCTTCGAAGTAACTAAACAGATAAAACAAGAACTAAAAAAATTAGTACCGGAATACATGATACCTAAGAAAATTGTCTTTTTAGATGAGATGCCACTAAACAATAATGGAAAAATAGATAAGAAAAAGTTAAAGGAGTTAGTATAAGATGAGCTACTTTGAAGGAATAGAATTCTTCTTTTTCTTAGCTATAGCACTAATAATAGGGTTTATTATAAACTATTTAGGTAGAAAAATTGAGTATTACATCTTAGCGTTATCGATTATCTTTGCCGTAGTTATATATGGAAAAAGCACGATAATGTTAGTGTACTTAATAGGTTTTATCCTATATGAATACATATTGGTATTAATAGCACAAAAAACAGAAAATAAAAAACACTTAAAAATATTAGTAATACTATCGATATTACCACTAGTAATAAACAAAGTATTCGCAACTACGCACTTACATCTATTAGCCTTTATAGGGATATCATATATGTCATTTAAAACGATACAAATTATGATAGAAATATCAGATGGCTTAATAAAAGAAAAAATCAGTGCTGTAGAATATGTACAATTCCTACTGTTCTTTCCAACTGTAAGTGCAGGACCGATAGACAGAAGTAGAAGGTTTATGAGCGAAATAAAAGAAAGAATGCCGAGGACAGAGTACTTAGAATTAGCTGGAGAAGGAGTCTACAGACTAATATTAGGATTACTATACAAAATAGTATTCTCAACATTAAGCTACCATTACTTAGTAGGTTTAACAAACAATGGATCATTTGTCTATTCATTAAAATACATGTATCTATACACACTATATTTATTTTTCGACTTTGCTGGATACAGTTTAATGGCAGTAGGAAGTAGTAACATCCTAGGAATAAGAACACCGATGAATTTCAACAAACCATTCCTAAGTATAGACATAAAAGACTTCTGGAACAGATGGCACATAACATTATCTACATGGCTAAGAGACTTCGTATTCTCAAGAGTCTTTATGGAAGCAACAAAGAAGAAAAGATTTAAGAAGAGACTAAATACAGCGATGTATGCTTACATGGTGAATATGGTGCTTATGGGATTCTGGCATGGTCTAACTATAAGTTATATAGTATATGGATTCTACCACGGTTTATTAATGGCAGGATTTGAATATTACCAAAAGAAAAGTAAAATTTACAAGAAGAATAAAAATGAAACATGGTATAAAGTTCTTAGTTGGTTCGTAACGATAAACCTAGTAATAATAGGATTATATATCTTTTCAGGAGAACCATACAAACTAATAAGCCATGTATTAAAAAAATAATATAGAGTTAGGAGAATAAAGATGATAAAAGAACAAGTATTAGAAATGTTAGAAGAAATCTGTGAAGACGAAGTAGTAAGAGAAGATTTGGACATAAACATGAAAGAAGAAGGGTTAATGGACTCTTTAGCTTTTGTAGAAATGTTAGTGAAAATTGAAGAAATATTCGGATTAACTGTAGCACCAACAGAAGTAACATACGAAGAAATCGATACACCAAATAAAGTGATTTCTTACATAGAAAATAGGAAGTAAAGATGATAAGATTAAAAGCATTTTTAATATCAATAGTATTGGTATTAATTACACTTGTAATTTTGGATATAACCCTTCTAAAGAAGATTCAAACTTATTATAAAACTAATGATAATAGTGTTAGGTATAGTACTCCTTTTGAAAAGTATAAAAGTAGAGATATAATAGTCGAAAATATGACTCCTAGGACACTTTTACTTTTAGGTTCTTCAGAGTTAACGACAACTATTAATGAGAATTATCACCCTAAGAAAATATTCAACTATGAAGATTTTAATATAATGCAAGTAGGGGTAGGAAATTCTCAAAATATTATTCATGCCGCTACACTTGGATCAATAGGGAATGATGTGAAAAATAATGAAATAGTAATGATTCAATCTATTCAGTGGTTTGATAACAAGAATGGTATTTTAAAGGATGCATTTTTATCTAGAATTTCTAGCGAACATGTGTACAATACTATGAAAAACGATAAAATAAGCTATCAGACAAAAGAAAAATTTATAAATAGAGTTATAGAACTTTCAGCTTCCAACAAGGAATTAAATAAAAAATATAAGAGTTATAAACGATATTTCTTAAAAGGTGAAGGAAATAAATTCACAGAGAAATTTTTAAAATTAGATAATTACTTCTATATTCTAAAAACAAAATTAAACTTTTATAAAAATAAAGGTAAAGAAAACTATCCAGTTAATGGAGAAAATACACCTGATTATAATTGGGAAGAATTAGATAAAAAAGCAGCTGAGGAAGCTAAAGAAAGAACTAATAACAATGATTATCAAATTGATAATACATATTACGATAAATACATAAGGGTTAAATATAATCAACTAAAAGATAGTTCTAAGAACACAAAGTATGATGATTCGAGAGAATATGAAGACTTAGATATACTATTATCTATTGTTAAGGACTTGAATTTAAATATCAAGTTTGCGATTCTTCCTGCTAATGGGAGATGGAGTGATTATACAGGAATAGGCAGTGAAAAAAGACAAGTAGCCTACAATAAATTAAAAGAAATTGCTAAAAATAACAATATAGAGGTAATGGACTATTCAAATAAAGAATATGAAGACTACTATATGTATGATGCGATGCATCTAGGTTGGAGAGGATGGATTGATTTTGAAAGAGATCTTTACAAACTTAAAAAGTAAATTAAGCGATAAACAAAGACTAACACTATGGGTATTATTCTTTTATATAGTAATAATGGGAATAATAATATACTGTTTTTTAACGGATTTTTCTAATGTTCAAGAGTATGTATATAGTGAATTTTAGGATAGAGGAACGAATTACTATGTGGTAATTCGTTTCTTTTTATATATTATTTAATTATCTACATTACACTAGTATAATAATAATTAATAAAAATTAATTTTCAGAAAAATTATGAAAAAATACACTCAATTAATTGATTTTATGAGAGAAATAAGGTAGAATTATAGCTATAATAAATTAAAAGGAAAATATTAATGAATAGAGATGCGTATTTTTATTTAGAAATGAAAGAGCATGAGTTAAAAGTTCCATATACGGGAAAAAATCGTCGTATTAGAGTACTTTTACCAAAAGGGTATGCTCAAGATGAACATAAACACTATCCTGTAGTGTATATGAATGATGGTCAAAATGTTTTTTATAGTGGTGAATCATTTAGCGGACACTCGTGGAAAGTTATACCAGCGATTAAGAGAAATCCTGATATGCCAAAAATGATAATAGTTGGAATTGATAATGATAATGAGGGTAGAATGAATGAATATGCACCTTGGAAGTTTTCAAGTTTACCAATATTAAATTTTGGACTTACATTGGGAGGATTAGGTTCTGAGTATGCTGATTTCTTTGTAAATGTAGTTAAACCATTTATAGATAGTACTTATCGAACTAAACCACAACGAGAATATACAGCGATGATCGGTAGTTCTTTAGGTGCCAATATATCACAATATATTGGTTTAGAACATAAAGATGTCGTAGGGTGTCTTGGAATATTTTCATCTGCAAATTGGTTGAATAAACCAGAATTTGATAGATTTATTTCGAAACATAAGGTCTCAGATCAAAGAGTATATATTGAAGTTGGAACGAACGAGGGGGATGACACAGATAAGCAATTAGCCAATGGTAACCTAAAACAATTATATATTGATGCAAGTTTAGATTACTATCGTCAGCTGATTGATGCTGGTTTATCTACAAGTGAGTTGAAATTAAATGTTGTAGCTAATGGAGAACACAGTGAGGAATGTTGGGCTAAATATTTACCAGAATGTTTGAGATTTATAAGTGAAAATTGGTAATATAACTTTTTAGAAAATGGAGGTTTTAGGATTGAATATAGAGAATTTAAGTCACTACAGTGGAAATTTAGGAAGAGAAATGGTTCTTAATAGGTATGGTCATGCGGGGTTACCGATTGTTGTATTTCCATCATCAGGAGGAACGCACAATGAATATTATGATTTCGGTATGATTCATGCTTGTGAAAGATTTATAAATGAAGGAAAAGTACAATTTTTCACATTATCGAGTGTTGATAGTGAATCGTGGTTATGCGACTGGAAAAATGGTCATGACAGAGCATTAGCTCATACACAATATGAAAAGTATGTTATTGAAGAAGCTATTCCATTTATTAAACATAAAACAGGTTGGTTTGGACAAATGATGGCTACTGGTTGTAGCATGGGAGGATATCACTCGTTTAATATTTTCCTGCAACATCCAGATGTATTTGGTAAAGTAATTTCACTTAGTGGAGTTTATGATGCTAGATTTTTCGTAGGTGAATATGGAAATGATGAGTTAATATATAGAAATTCACCTAGTGATAATATTTGGAATCAAAATGATGGGTGGTTTATTGATCACTATAGAAACGCTGATATTATAGTATGTACAGGGTTAGGTCCATGGGAGCAAGATGGATTACCATCATTTTATAGTTTAAAAAGAGCATTTGAAGAAAAAAATATTCCGGCATGGTTTGATGTATGGGGTGAAGATGTTGCCCATGACTGGCCTTGGTGGAGAATCCAAATGCCATACTTTTTAGATAAATTAAATTTATAATAATAAGAAGAGGAGAAAGTATTTATGAATTACATAGTTATATCACCATATTATCCACACAATTTTCAAAAATTTTCTATTGAGTTAAAAAATCAAGGTATTAACGTACTAGGAATTGGTGAAGAGCCATATGAACAGTTAGATCAAAGACTTAAAGAAGCATTAACTGAGTATTTTAGAGTTAATAGTCTTGATGATGTTGATGAAGTAAAACGTGCTGTTGCATTCTTATATCACAAGCATGGACATATTGATAGAATAGAATCGCAAAATGAGCACTGGATGGAATTAGATGCAGCTTTACGTACACAATTTAATGTGTTTGGATTAAAAGAGCATGACCTTAAAAAGACAAAACATAAATCAGAGATGAAAAAATACTTTGAAAAAGCAGGAGTACCTGTAGTACCAGGTTTCTTAGTGAAAAAAGAAGGTGACATTGAAAAAGGTGTTAAAAAATTAAAATTACCTTTAATAGCTAAGCCTGATAATGGGGTAGGAGCATCAGCAACTTATAAGCTTAAAGATAAGAAAGATGTAGAAAACTTTAAAAAAGAATGGGATGGAACAACACATTATTTCTTAGAACCTTTTGTAGATAATTCTGATATCGTCACTTTTGATGGATTAGTAGATGCTAAGGGGAATATTGTTTTTTACACTAGTATCGTTTATTACCATACTCCATTAGACTTATTAAATAATAATACTCTTGATTGGGTTTACTATATAGATAAGAATTTAGATCCAAAACTAGTAGAATATGGTAAAAATGCAGTAAAAGCATTTGGTATGAAAGAGAGATTCTTCCATATCGAATTTTTCAAAACTAAAGATGATTATATAGCAATTGAGTATAATAACCGTCCAGCGGGAGCTTTTGCAGTAGATGTGTATAACTTTGCACATTCAACAGATTACTTTAGAGTTTATGCTGAAGTAGCTAATGGAACATTTAATGGATTAAATGTTGATGAAAAATATGGATTAGCTTCAACACGCCGTGATTATAAAGATTATGTATATTCAGATGAAGATATAAGAAATAAATATCAAGATAAATTAAAAGCTGTTTTAAGAATGCCTGAAGCTTTCGCTGAACTTCAAGGAAATACAATGTACGTTCTTGTTGCTGATACTCTTGAAGAGATGAAAGAAATGGAAAGATTTGTAGGGAAATTAAAATAAATTTATAAAAGAAATATGAGACTACGGTTTTACTGTTAGTATCATATTTCTTTTATTTTTAACTCAGGAGGAATAATGTGTAATATTACATTGTAGTTGGTTTGATAGCGTGTAACATTTCTTGAATTACAGTAGGAAGTGTGTTAAGATTTAATTGAAAATAATAAAAAGGAGAATGGCATGAAAATATCTAAGGAGCATTTAGAACTATTAGCGGAAAACTTTCAGAGTATAGATGAAACAACGAAGGAAATAATTAATTTAGAGGCTATACTTACACTACCTAAAGGAACAGAACATTTTTTAAGTGATATTCATGGAGAATATGAAGCTTTTGATCATATTTTAAGAAATGGTTCAGGTATTATTAAAGAAAAACTTAAAGAAGTATTTGGTAACAGATTACCTAGAAAAGATTTAAATCTTTTAGCCACTATTATTTATTATCCAGAAGAAAAATTAAATCTTATTAGAAAAGAATATGATGTATGTGATTATAAAGAGTTTCAAAAGATTACTCTTCTTCGTCTATTGGAGGTAACGCAAGTAGCAGCAAGGAAGTATACTAGATCTAAAGTAAGAAAAATTTTACCAAAAGATTTTAAGTATATTATAGATGAATTACTTTATAAAATGCAAAGTAGTGATAAGAATGATTACTATGATAAAATACTTGAGAATATTATTGAATTAGGTGCTGGTGAAAAGTTTATTATAGAATTATCATTAAGCATCCACAAGTTAACAATCGACCACTTGCATATAGTTGGTGATATCTATGATAGAGGACCTTTTCCTGATAAAATAATGGATAGACTATTAGATTATCATTCTGTTGATATTCAATGGGGAAATCATGATATGTTATGGATAGGTGCATATCTTGGAGACAGAATATCGCTAGCAAATGTAATCAGAATATGTGCAAGATATGATAATTTAGATATTATAGAAGATAGATATGGAATTCCTATTAGGAATTTATTAAACTTTAGTGAAAAGTATTACAAGGATGATCATTGTAAAGAGTTTTTACCAAAAATATCTAAGGATGATGAGTTGAAGTATAGTGAACATGAAATTATGCAAATAGCTAGAATGCATAAAGCAATGGCAATAATTCAATTCAAATTAGAAAAACAGATTATTGATAAGCATCCTGAATTTGATTTAGAGTCACGTGCTTTACTAGATAAAATTGACTTTGAAAAAGAAACTGTAGAGATTTATGGTAAAGAGTATCCATTAACATCATGCAATTTTCCAACAGTTGATAAAGAAAATCCATATTTATTAACAGATGAAGAAGAAAAGATCATTAATAGATTAAAAGAATCATTTATAGCAAGTGAAAAATTAAAAAAACATGTTGAATTATTTATTAATAAAGGTGGCATGTATTGCTGCTATAATGGGAATCTACTTCTACACGGTTGTATGCCAGTCGATGAGGATGGTAACTTCCAGGAATTTTGTTATGGAGGAAAGAAATACGCAGGTAAGAAGTTACTAGACTTTTTTGATAAAAAAATTCGTAGTATATTTTATTGTGGTTGTAGAGAAGATAACGGGTTGTTCTTTTACTTATGGCAAGGTCGCTATTCTCCATTATTTGGTAAATGCGATATGACAACGTTTGAAAGATATTTTATAGAGGATAAAGCTACTCATGAAGAAGTAAAAAATGCATATTATAAACTTAGAGATGATGAAGAGTTTTGCATTAAGTTATTAAATGAGTTTGGTTTAACCAGTGAAGGTCACATTATAAATGGACATACTCCTGTTAAGGAAACAAAAGGAGAAAATCCGATTAAAGCTAATGGTAGAACAATTGTTATTGATGGTGGAATGTCTAGGGCATATCATAAAACAACAGGTCATGGTGGTTATACATTAACTTATAATTCTTATGGGTTACAGATAATGAGTCATGATATATTCCAAAGTAAAGAAGAATCAATCAAAAATGAGACAGATATTATTTCAACTAAGAGAGTTGTAGATAAATTATGTAGAAAAAAAGTAGCTGACACAGATAGCGGTGCAAGAATAAAAAAACAAATTGAATTATTAAAAATTTTATTAGAAGAATATCGACAAGGGGAAATTTGTGAAAGATATTAGTTAACATAAATTGATATTTTGAGTTTCTTTGTATTTCGAAGGGGGAGAAAGATGATGAAGATATTATTAAGTATACTAGAGATTTTAATGATACTAGGAATAGTTACAAACTATAAACTATTGAAAAAGAAAAGAAGAAAAAAGAATGATTAATTAGTCATTTGTTTATCAAATTGATAGATATAAAAGGATACTTGTAAGTGTAATTAAAAAGGGGGCCTTAAAAGTCCTAAGTTTTAAAAGTATATATGAGAACTCAAAGATTCGTAGGTTTATATACAGTAAAACTCTTTTTATAAAAGATTTCTATATAACTAATAAACTTTGCTAAGGTGATTCAAAAATCAGAATTTCTCTGAAATCATGATTTTTGAATCACTATCTTTTTTATAGAGTATTAGTTAT
>CALIWM010000097.1:0-4862 GCA_938046645.1 uncultured Gemella sp.
GGTAAGTCGATAAAATGACCATTTTTGATGCGGTAAATACTGATAGCTATCATCAGTTTGTACATTCTATAAATTGAAAATCGCATTGGATAATTCGTAATTTTATAGAAGAAGTCAATAAACTCTGTTAAATCTTCCTCAGGAAGGTCAGGAAAAGGCCAATCAAGGAAATAATAGCGCTCAGAAAAATATTGGGCAAAAAAATAGCGAATATCAATCTCATTCCCACGTATCTCGGATGGAGTAAAAGATAATTCTATTTGAAACTGAGATGATAGAGTTTTTGTAATATTTCGACCTAATCGATAGAGATTAGCATTACTAGAATGAAGATTTTCTATTGTTCGATAAATAGGTAGGCCCTCATTGAAAAATAGATACTCTAGTAATCGAAAAGATTGAGAATGAGCTAGAAAATACTGATAAACATCTTCAAAACTAGTATTAACTTCTAAATCTATCATAATTCCACTAATGGAAGATTGGATATCTATAGTTGGAAAGGCAGTACGCAATTCATTTAAATCACTTTTTAAGATTCGCTCAGTACATCCTAACATGTCGGCAAGTTCATGTAATTTCAACCAATCACGATGTTGGATTAGGGTTTCCATTAAACGTAATTGTCGCTGATCTTTCGTAGGTAAAAGGTTACGCATGTAGATGATTTCCTCCTCGGTTGATTATATCACATTCTTGTCTAAAAAGTACAATAAAATTAGAATCAGAAAATTGTCGTTAGTAGTCAGAGAATTTAGAATAATATAAGTGACTCTTAGGTGCAAAAACAGAATATATCAATTATTCAGAAAATATTGATTTATATATCAAATGGTTGTAGATTGGGAATTGTAAAATATTATTTAGGAGTTCAAAATGAAACATTCACATAAGAAATCATTTGACTGGTATAGCATGCATCAACGATACTCTATTCGTAAGTATCACTTTGGTGCGGCTAGTGTCTTGCTTGGGACAGCCTTAGTCTTGGGAACTGCTGCTAATGCGCAAGCAGTACAAGCGGAGGAACAAAATCCAGAAGTAACTAACATTGTTTCTGTTGATAAGGTAGAAGAAGCTACTAAACCAGCAGAAGTCTCTACCCCTAAAAAAGAAACAACTTACACAGCTCCAACTGTTGCTCATCCAGTAGAAACGACTCCAGTTAAAACTGAAGAAGCTACTAAACCAGCAGAAAAAGTTGAAGAAGCAAAAGATAAATCAGCTAATATTGGTCTAGAGCTTCGTTCTAACTCTGACAAAGGAACTGTATCAGAAACGCCTGTAGCGAAGAAAGCTGATACAGTTGAAGCAAAAGAAGAGGCTAAGCCAGCTGCAACAACGTCTGATCGCTCAGCTGTTGATAGTGTTGTTTTGCCAACTAGCACAGCTGCTAAAGTAGAAGCAACTAATGAAATCTTGAAACCAGGATTGAGCCTTTCTGATGCTCGTCAAAATCCAGCTATCCGTAAGGAAGACTTGGATAAGGGGCACAGTGGCTTTAGAGCAGCTAGCAATCCAGCCAACCCAATTGTATCAGGTTCTGGAAATACAGTTGCATTTTCAGATATCAGCCAAGCTGGTCGTAGTTTCCGTGGCTACGGGAACTCACGTGGTGGTAATTCAATTCATTACGATGTAACAACAGTACGTCAAGGGAATAAATTGAATTTCACAATCGACTATTCTGGTCCGGGTGAATTTGTTAATAATAACTTTATCTTGGATAAAGGGGATGGATTTGGAAATCCTTCCAATGCGACAATCACAACTCCAAGATTAAGAGAGCAATCAAAACCTGTTAGTCAGGGTGCCAACTACGTAGCTCACTCAGCATACAGTATGACCTCTGCTACTTCAACGAGTGAGAAACAAACTATCAGATTTAGTTTGCCAATCACTAATCCAAATGGTGACTTGTCTGTTCGTTTGAAACCTGTTACTTTTAACGTAAACCAAGGTGGAGGTAGTGCAGCAACAAGTAATGACCCGTATAGTAACTCTAACTATTACTTCAGAGAAAAACCACTCCTCTTGGATGCAAATCCAAATGGTGGTACTAATAACAAGACCGAAACAGAAGAAATTGACTTCCAAACTGTTTATCTTCCAACTAGTAAGTTACCAGAAGGTCAAACTAAATTAGTTCGTGAAGGTGAAAAAGGACAACGTCAAATTACCTATAAAGTTCATCGATTTGGTAATGAAACAATCTTAGGATTGCCAATTAGTAATAGAGTTACTAAAGAAGCTAAACCACGTATTGTTCAAATTGGTGTGGCTAAAGAGCTAATCGATACAGTAAAACCACGTGTTGATCAAAATAAAGTCGGTGATACAAATAACCTCACTTTCTATCTTGATAACGATGGCAACGGTGTTTATACTGAAGGTGTAGACGAACTTGTTCAAAAAATTGCTATTAAAGATGGAGCTAAAGGTGAAAAAGGTGACCAAGGCGAACGCGGTCTAACTGGAGCTAAAGGTGAAAAAGGAGACCGAGGCGAACGTGGTCTAACTGGAGCTAAAGGTGAAAAAGGAGACCAAGGCGAACGCGGTCTAACTGGAGCGCAAGGTCAGGCAGGTCGTGACGGTGTAACTCCAACCGTAACCGTTAGGGATAATAAAGAAGATGGTACTCACACTATCACTATTAACGACGGTAGAGGTAATGTTACAAGTACTGTTGTAAGAGATGGTTTCGATGGTGCAAGTCCATTAGTTGCGACTCAACGAAATGAAGCTGATAAAACAACAACTGTTATCTTCTATTACGATAAAAATGGAAACAACGAATTAGATGCTTCTGATAAGAAATTAAAAGAAGTTGTCATTGCAGATGGTGCCAAAGGTGAAAAAGGTGACCAAGGCGAACGTGGTCTAACCGGAGCGCAAGGTGAAAAAGGTGAACGTGGAGACCGTGGTGAAACAGGAGCAGCGGGACGTGACGGAAAAACTCCAAAAATCACAACTGCTCGTGGAGCAGACGGCCGTAGTACTGATATTACATTTACTATTCCTGGTGAAGAACCTGTAACCGTTAATGTAAAAGACGGAAAAGATGGACGTACACCAAATATTGATTTAAATGCTTTAGCAGAGGCAGCAGTAAGACTGAATAATCAAAGAAGCGGAAGAGTAAGAAGAGCATTATCAGATACCCCAGCTCCAACTGAAAAACCAAAAGTAATTGGAACTCGTATTACAGCTTACTTCGATAACAATGGAAATGGTAAATATGATCCAGGAGTTGACGAGCCAATTAGTTCAGCTGATATATTAAATGGTAATGATGGTGCAGCCGGTGCAGCTGGTTTGGCTGGGTAACGGTACTGAATTACTAAATGGAGCTACTGCACCAACTGCAAAAGATGGTAAAGACGGAAAAGATGGAGTATCACCAACTGTAACAGTTAAAAATAATAATGATGGAACTCACACAGTTACAATCACAAATCCAGACGGAAGTAAAACTGATATGGTTATCAAAGACGGCAAAGATGGAAAATCACCAAAAGTTTCTGTTGAAGATAATGGAGATGGTAGTCATACAATCACAATCATCAATTCTGATGGAATTTTGACAAAAACAGTTGTTAAAGACGGCAAAGATGGTAAAGATGGTCGTGATGGTCGCGACGGCAAAGACGGTAAAGATGGCAAATGTGGATGCCAAGACAAACCAGTAACACCATCAAATGACAAACCAGTTCCTCCAACACCAAATGTGCCAGAAGGACCAACATTTGCAATGCCAGAACCACCAGTTCATGAATTGCCAGAATTCAACGGTGGTGTGCCAGGAATACCAGAAGTTCATGAATTGCCAGAATTTAACGGTGGAGTACCAGGTATGCCTGAAGTTACTGAAGTACCAGAATTAGATATTCCAACAGTACCAGTACAACCAACACCAAATGTACCGACGCCAGAAGTGCCAGTACAACCAACTCCAGTTGTTCCGACACCAGAGGTACCGGTCCAACCAGTACCAGTGGTTCCAGAACAACCTGTAGTGCCAACATCGGCTCAACCAGCAAGTCCAGTAAATGCTAACCCAGAAGTACCAACTACAGTTAAAGAAAACCATGGGGACAAATTACCTGAAACTGGAAGCCAATCTGATTATATCTTTGTTCTTCTAGGTAGCGGTATTCTATTGAGCCTATATGTAGGTCGAAGAAAAGAAGATTAATCATCTAAAAGCAGTCTCTAATTTCTCAAAAGAAGATGATAAGTGATAGATATCGAATGAAAGAATATTCTTAGAACGATTTTCATATGATGGAAAAGACTGCAAAAATCCCATGGGAGTTGTGAACTGCACCCTAAAAGTTAGACAAAAAAATCTAACTTGGGGTGTTTTTATTATGAAATTAACTTATGAAGATAGAGTTCAAATACATGAATTGAGAAAGCAAGGTCAAACCTTCAACCAACTTTCAAATCAATTTGGGGTGAACGTTTCTGGTCTAAAGTACATGGTGAAATTAATTGACCGTTATGGAATAAACATCGTCAAAAAGGGAAAGATTCGTTACCATTCTCCTAAATTCAAACGAGAAATGTTTGATAAAGTTCTACTTGAAGGTTGTGCTCAACAAAGTGTTTGTCTGGACTATGGGCTCTCAAATCAAGGATTGCTTAACAATTGGATAGCACAATACAAGAAAAATGGGTATATTATTGTTGAGAAAACAAGAGGGAGACCGCCTAAAAGGGATGTAAGCAAAAGAAGAAATCTGAAGAGATGACAGAGCTAGAGCGACTTCAAGAGGAGAATGAACGCTTACGTACCGAGGTGGCCTACCTAAAAAAAGTTAAAAGAGCTAGAAGGCAGGGACGAAGCCTTACAGCGAGAA
>CALIWM010000098.1:0-4864 GCA_938046645.1 uncultured Gemella sp.
AGCCAACATTTTAAATATATTAGTTTACGAGTATCCTAAACCCTAAAGTTAAACTAATATTTTTACTGTAAAAAACCACGAAGTTTACCCCTAAACTTTCGTGGTTTTTAGTTTATACTATAAAAATATAAAATTAAGATATCCTAGAAAACAAGTTCGTTTCTAGGATATCTTTTATTATCTATTTTATTTATCTCGTTTTAATAAATAATTAGCGAAATCTTCAAGCAAATTATTATTTAGACGTTTAGCTACAGTTATAGCATTAAAAGTATGTTGTTTTAATAACTCCTCACACTCTTCAATTCCATAAAAACTAAGGTATGTAATCATATCTTCATCACTAGGTAATTTTCCAATTTTTTCAAAATCACCATAATAATCTAGAATGTCATCTTTGATTTGATAGGCAATACCTAATTGTTGACCAAATTCCTTAACATTATCATAATCTTCTAGTTTATCAGCTACTAAACATGCAAAATCTAGTGGTAATTCTATTAAACGCCCTGTTTTTAAACTATGCATTTTTCTTAAGTAATCTGCATCAACATCATAGTTCTTTTGTTTAACATCATATATCTGCCCTGCAATCATACCCATTGCACCAGAATAATTAGCAAATTGCTTAATTAATCTTACCTTCAATTCTGGTTTGACATCTGCATCACTAAGAACTTCAAATGCTAATGTTAACATTGCATCTCCTGTAAGTACCGCAACATCTTGTCCGAAAACTTTATGATTAGTATGTTTACCCCAACGGTAATCATCGTTATCCATCTCTGGTAAATCATCATGGACTAACGAATATGTATGAACTAGCTCAATAGCTAATGCTATATCAAAATATTTACTATAATCTACTCCGTAATACTTTAGTAAATATAGAAAAGATAACGGCCTAATTTTCTTTCCATCGTTAACCAAAGAATAGGTTATTGATTCTTTTAAAATATCTGGCATTTCTAGTTTTTCTACATAATCTTTTGCAAAGGCATTTAATTTATCTTTATTAGTTTCTATGAAAAGTTTAAAATTATTCATTGTCTTTAAAATCCTTAGTTAATTTCGCTACTTCTTTTTCAGCATTCTCAATTAATGCATTACAGTTTTTTATTAAATCTATTCCTTGTTTATATTTTTCCAGTGAATCTTCTAGTGATAACTTTCCAGATTCTAATTCAGCAACAATTTTTTCCAAATTCATTAAACTTGTTTCAAAATTTTCTTTACTCATTACTTAACTCCTTTATCGGATATATTATTTACTTTACACTCAAGACTACCATCTACAAGTTGTACTGATATTTCATCACCATTGTTAATTTCTTTTACTGTTGTAATTTTTTTATCACCCAAAAAAGCCACAGAATATCCTTTTTTCATTATATTCAACGGTGAATTCGCCTCTAATTTATTTATTTCATTTGTAAAGTTTTCTTTAAATTTTCCTAACAGATCAATATTTAAAAATTTTTCAGTTGATGTTTTCAATTCATGCTGTTTATCTTTAACAAAAATTTGTAACGATTTATTTAGCTCTTTCTCTAATAATTCAACTCTATTATTATACTCAATGAAAACTTTTGAATAATTTTTATAATATGGATTATTCTCACTGTTAAGGACTCTAGTTTTATATGTTTGTATAATGTAATTAATAGTATTTGTTAATTTCTCATAATTAAACGATATTCTATTTTTTATATCCTCAATATTCGGTGTTACTAATTCTGCAGCTGCAGTCGGTGTTGATGCTCTTCTGTCTGAAACGAAATCAGCAAGAGTAGTGTCTGTTTCATGTCCAATCCCGGTAACAATTGGTGTTGTACAGTTGAAAATTGCTCTAATTACTTCTTCAGTATTAAAACTCCAAAGATCTTCTATTGATCCTCCACCACGCCCCAATATAATGACATCGTTAGTACCATCATCAGCTAGCTTAATATTTTTAACTATATCTTGTACTGAATTCTCACCCTGCACTAGAGTCGAGTAAATATTAATTTTAGCAATAGGAAATCGTCTTTGAATGGTTCTAGTAATATCTTGGACTGCAGCTCCCGTTTTCGCAGTAACTACCGCTATATTTTGACTGAAGCTTGGGATTCTTTTTTTATATTGAGGTAAGAATAATCCTTCTTTCTCAAGTTTTTCTTTTAACTCTAAAAACTTCTGATACAGTTCTCCTATTCTATCTTTTTTCATATCAAGAACAACTAGGTTTACTTCTCCTCGCTTCAAGTAAAAATCAACCTTAGTTTTTATTAGTACTGTATCACCATCTTTAAAATCTTTCGATCTAGCTCCAAACCAGTTTGCTCTAATTACTGAATTTTCATCTTTTATTGAAAAATAGATATTGTTACCGTGAGGTTTAAAATTTGATATTTCACCTTTAATATATACCTCACCTAAATATGGATCTAATTTAAACTTACGTTCAATATACTTATTTAACGCTGTAACGGTTAGATATGTTTTTTCTTCCATCTAACTTTACCTCTTATTTTGTTGAGTTTTCTACAATACCTTTTAATACTCCATTGATAAATTTATAACTTTCATCTTTTTCACTATATTTTTTTGAAAGTTCAACAGCTTCATTAATTGAAACTTTATAAGGAATATCGCTATATAGTATTTCATATGCAGAAATACGTAAAATCTGTCTATCCATTTTTGAAAGACGTTCTAATTTCCAATCTTTTAAATTATTAGAAATGATTTGATCAATTTCTTCTTTTTTCTCTAGTATTTCTGTTAATGTTTTATTTACATAAATACTAGTTGAGATCTCTTCTTGTTCTAAATCTAAAAGTTCTATAAAATCTAATTCCGTATTTTCAACTTGGAATAAAATTTTAAAAACTGCTTCTCTAAGTTCGTGTCTGCTCTTCATTTATATCTCCTAAATTAAAAATCAATTCCTATAATATTAACATTTACAGTTTTAGTACTAATTTCTGTCATATTAAAAATAGAATTTCTAACATTCTCTTGAATTTTTCTTGCTGTTTTAGTTACTGAATATCCAGCTTTTAAGTTACAGTACACATCTATAATTAATTCTGTACCTGCAAACTCTAATTCAACTCCACGTGAATATACTTTTTTTCCTAATAATTTAGAAACACCCTCTACCTCAGTCGTTGCAATATTAGCGATAACTTCTAAAGCACTTGGGTTGATTTCTACTTTTCCTAATTTTTTAGTTTCCATTTTCATTTCCTCCGAAATTATATTTAATACTAGTACAATCCAATATTAAATTATTATTTGTCCATAATAATCCTATTAATTATACCATATTTTCAGAGAAAAAGGGAGAGATTACCTCAAAATAGTTATTGTTGAAAATACTATTTTATGTAGGTAATCCCTTCCTTATTATTTATGTATTAGTAATTAAATATTAGCTAATAATTCATCAAATGCTTTATCGATATTGTCTTTATTCTTAGCTCCTGCTTGAGCCATATCTGGACGTCCACCACCACGTCCATCACATACTGTAGCTAGTACGTTTACTAGTTTTCCAGCATTGTATTTATCAGTGATAGCTTTATCTACAGCTACTACAAAGTTTACTTTATCTTCATTTACTGATGCAAAGGCAATAACATAGTTCTCTAATTTAGACTTAGCGTTATCAACAAGTTGTTTTAAGTGATTCATATTTTCAGATTCAACAACACTTGTCAATACGTTAACACCATTAACTTCTTTAATGTTATTTACTAAGTTATTTAATTCAGCATTAGCAATTTTTTGTTGTAAACTTTCTTTTTCTTTAGATAGTTTCTTAATATCAGATTGTAATGCAGATACTTTTTCTACTACATTTGACGCATTAGCTTTTGTTAATTTCTCAACAGAACGTAAAGTTTCTTCTTGTTCTCTTAGATACTCGTATGCAGCTTTTCCAGTTAAAGCTTCAATTCTACGAACCCCTGCAGCTACACCTGATTCAGATACAATCTTGAAGATACCTACTTCAGCACTGTTAGCATTGTGTGTTCCTCCACATAGTTCGATAGAGTAATCTCCAATAGAAACAACACGTACAACATCACCGTATTTTTCACCGAATAATGCTTGAGCCCCAAGTTTTCTAGCTTCATCGATTGGCATTTCTTCTGTTTTGATTTCTAACGCATTCCAAATTTGTTTGTTCACTTCTTGCTCAACTTTCTCGATTTCTTCTTTTGTAAGTGGAGCGAAGTGAGTAATATCGAATCTTAATTTTTCATCAGTTACTAAAGATCCTGCTTGTTTAATGTGGCTTCCTACTTCATGACGAAGTGCTTCATTTAATAAGTGAGTTGCAGTATGGTTTTTCTCAATATTTAATCTATAAGCTCTGTCAACTTCTAGTTTGTATTCTTTTCCAACTACTAATTCACCCTCTACTACTTTAACAAAGTGAATATGGCGTTTGTCAGGAAGTTTCTTAACGTCAACAACTTCAGCTTTAAATCCTTCAGCTGTTACTAGACCTTTATCAGCAATTTGTCCTCCACTTTCAGCGTAGAATGGAGTTCTTTCAAATACAACTTTTACAATTTCTTCACCTTTATAGTTTTCTAATAAGTTATCTTCTTTATCAACTATAGCTAATAGTTTACCTTCATCTGTAAGTTTAGTGTATCCAGTAAATTCACTGTCTCCTACTATTCTGTTGTATAGGTCAGATTGTACTTGCATTGAAGAATCATCTTGACGAGAAGAACGAGCACGTTCTTTTTGTTTTTCCATCTCTTCATTAAACCCATCAATATCAATTGTTAATCCTAATTCTTCTGCATATTCTTCAGTTAATTCAATTGGGAATCCAAAAGTATCATATAACTTAAAAGTC
>CALIWM010000099.1:0-2316 GCA_938046645.1 uncultured Gemella sp.
TAGAGCGCACGCCTGATAAGCGTGAGGTCGGTGGTTCGAGTCCACTCGTGCCCATTAAATAGTGGAGAATTACTCAAGAGGCTGAAGAGGACGGTTTGCTAAATCGTTAGGTCGGATAACCGGCGCGGGGGTTCGAATCCCCCATTCTCCGTTAGATGAACCCAGTGTTTTTCTAAATAACTATCCTTGGAGGTGGCCTCCAAGAATAAATTTTCATAAAGAGGTGAAACATGAAAAAGATTAAGTTACTAAGTATCTTAGCACTTTCAACAGTTGTCTTGGGTGCATGTTCTGCCTTGTCTAAACAGTCATCTGAAGCTTCTTCTGATAACAAGGAGAAAACAGAACAAGTTGAGAAGAAGGATGAAGCAGCAGAAGTTAAAGAGAAAGTTACAAAAGATGCTGAAATTCTCTTAGATTCAATGCTTACTGGTGACTCTGCCCGATTCAAGAAGATTTATGGTGAAACCTATGAAAAATGGACTGAGGCCATATTTGCAGTTCAAACAAGTGAAAAAATTAAAGAAGAAGGTCTTTCGCCTGCATCTACCTACTCAGTACAATGGCACAAAGATTTTCCTGTAGAAACTCCAGAAGAAACAATTTCAGGTTTCTTGAAAATGAGACGTAGATTATACCAAGATATTGGTTCTTATTCAGTTAAAGATGTGAAGGTAGATGAATCCGGTAATACAGCAACTGTTACTTTTAACTCTAAAAAGTTGCACTCTAAGGGATTGGCTTCATCTACAAGGGAAGTTCTTACGACTCTAATTGGAGGCATTGACAACTTAGGTAAGTACAACCAATCCGGTTCAGATGTTGACATCAAGCGTTATCAAACATTAATCTCTTACTGGATTTTCGAACACCTCTTCAAGAATGATTTCACTATCTATAGCGACGTAGATCCAAATCTAGCTCATACACCTTTTACTACTGGGGATTTTGATACAGAAATCAAATTAACCAAGGACAAGGATGGCAACTGGCTCATTTCTCAAGAAGATTATCGTACTCTAGCAACTGAATTGATTGACTATACAGAAGGATATGACAAAATTGTCCGCAATAATTCTCCAAAGTCTAAAGATAAAACTACGGACAAATCTTCAGATAAAAAAGATAAAAGTAATATCTAACCTTTGATTTAAAAGTAAAGCAAGTAGTTCTATGACAGACTACTTGTTTTTAGATTTCAATGACAGTGGAAGTGAGTGATTCACAACTAAACTCGAGGGAGAATCACCTTGCTTCTCTTTTTCTTGGCATTGAAAACGATGACCATATTAGATTTAAATTTTTGAAGTTTTAATATCTAAAAACTCACTTCTTTCATATTTGTAATGTTTGCTGATTACTTTTAATGTAACTCAGGACAGGGAATTCAAGAGCATTAGTGACGTAAGCTTTATTTTAAATATTTGATTTAGAGCAAGCAAATTCTCTTCTATACAAACCAAAGAAATCTGTCTTCTCTCTTTCCTTGGAAGTAGAAAAATGCATGGTAATTGATTTGAAATCATCAGGTGAATAAAATATTTATGTTTGTCTCTTCTCAACTGATTAAATATGTGGTATTCTTAAGATATCTCATAGAAGCCTTACGAGTTGAGTTGATTGAATAACTATCATCATAAGGAGGGTGGAATTTGTTTGATAGACAGAAAAATCTATAATATTTTTAGTATTTTTACTCATTAGAGATATTATTGAGGCATTTTAGCCTAAAATCAAAGGAGACAGGGATGTACATTAGATTGGACAATAAGGAGCCCGAGAAAGCGCAAGAAATAGGGAATCTGATTCGTGTTTATAATCGTTCAAAAAGAGAAGAGGCTGAAAGTGAGCCGCTTAATCTTTATGTCGAAGACGAAAAGGGCGATCTCTTGGCGGGCTTGGTAGCAGAGACTTTTGGAAATTGGTTGGAAATCGAATATTTGTTTGTGGAAGAGGAGCTACGAGGACAAGGAATTGGTTCGAAACTACTGCAACAAGCAGAAAATGAAGCCAAGAATCGAAATTGTCGTTTTGCTTTTGTGAACACTTACCAGTTTCAAGCGCCAGATTTTTATCTAAGCCATGGCTACAAGGAAGTTTTTACCTTGCAAGACTATCCCTACACAGGGAAAAGATACTATTACCAAAAGGATTTGTGATCTAGACTTATTTCCTTTGAAGAGGAGCTTAGCTAAGTATCAAAAAAGAACGAATACTCTCTATCATGTAAGAGGATAGAGAGTTTTTTTGTTAATAAAATATTACAAAATGACATTTATATATTGCATTAAGTTAGATATATGGTATAATGTTTTT
>CALIWM010000100.1:0-6789 GCA_938046645.1 uncultured Gemella sp.
GTACGAAACAAAATGCGTGCCGATAAACTGGCTCACACGATCAAGTGCGTCCTGTGTAACTTCGCTTGCACTCCGTCCCCATTTAATCTTTATGCTCTTGTCTTTTAGCAGGGGAAGCACGGTTTCAGTCTTCATCAAAGCTGCCTTGCGAGAATCTATAACGCAGAGAAAGGGAGGCAACTCCTCTCCTTCTTCTAACGCTTGCTTCACATAAAAAAGCAATTGCGTAAACATTGAGTAAGTGGACACTTTCCATCCAAACTTCGCCTCGAACCACACTTCTTTTGTCTGAATGTCTATCAAATTCTTCTGATAGCTTTTGAGGTGTAAAGCCTTGATGTAACAATCTTTTACATCTTCTTCACTGTTGCAGTTTTGCAAATCTAAAAATAACGACATAATATAACCTTATTTCTCTATCCCATACGTGTGTAAAGAGGAAATTTTGAAATATCAAAAGAAATAGAACAAGTTTTAGAAGTTACAGATTTAGTACTTCTTGATATAAAACACATTGATGATAAAAAATGTGTATCATTATGTGGGATTCACAATAATTTAGAATTAGAATTTGCAAAATATTTAGATGAAATAGGAAAACCAACATGGATAAGACAAGTTTTAGTACCAGGATATACAGATAATGAAGAAGATTTAGAAAATTTAAGAGATTTTCTAATGACTTTAAATAATATAGAAAATGTAGAAATACTTCCATACAAAGATTTTGGAAGGTATAAGTGGGAAGAAATGGGAATAAATTATCCTTTAGATGGTGTAAGGATTGCAAATGAAGAAGATGTAAGAAAAGCAAAAGAAATATTACTAGCACTTCGTGTTGATAGTCATTTTTCTAAAAATGAAATTCTTGAAAATTATCTAAATGTTGCTCCTTTCGGAAAGAATAGCTTAGGACAAAACATTAGCGGTATCGAAACTGCAGCACAAGGTGTTTTTGGAGTTCATTCTAAAGACTTGAATATAGCTCAAGCAGCTTATCTTGTTGGTTTTGTACAATCGCCATATACATATACACCATTTGACTCTGCTGGAAATATCCGTCCTGACGAAGAGCTTCAAGCGGGATTTGAAAGACAGCAATATGTATTAGAACGTATGCTTTCAAATGATTTTATTACTAAAGAACAATTTGAAGAAGCGAAGAAATTCGATATTAAAGGCGCTTATGCTAAACAAAAATATTCAGAATATACTGATTACCCTTATATTCGTGATGAGGTAAGAAGTTCAGTTGCAGAGATATTAGCTGAGCAAACTGCTAAAAAGAATAATAGAGAAGAAGAATTTAAAAATGATTCTGACTACAGAAATGAACTAATCGAAAAAAGTAGAATTAAATTCATAACTGGTGGTTATAAAGTAAAAACTACACTTGATAAGAAACTTTACGATACACTTCAAGAAACGAAAAAACAATTCGCTTCTTATCCAACACACACTCAGGGTGGTGTTGTTTATCCATTAGAAATTGGAGCATCGGTTATTGAAAACAGTACTGGTAAAGTATTAGCGTTTATCGGTGGTATGGACTACAAAAAACAACAACTTAACCACGCTACAAGAACTCGTCGTTCACCAGGTTCTACAATCAAACCACTATTAGTTTATGGACCAGCTATTGATAAAGGTTACATTACTCCTAACTCAACAGTTTTAGATAAGAGATTTAATCATTATGGTTGGAGACCTGAGAACTATGACATGTCTGAGCGTGGATACCTTCCTGCTAGACAAGCATTAGCTAGATCTCTTAACCTACCAACTGTAAGATTATATTCTGCGTTTTATAAAGAAGATCCTGTTACTAATTACTTAGAGAAAATGGATATTAAAGGTCTTACAGAAAGTGATAAGACTAACTTAGCTACTGCCATTGGTGGTATGACTTACGGTCTATCAGTTACAGAGAACACTAGTGCCTTTTCTACTTTTGCAAATAAAGGTGAACACAAAAAGGCACATATTATCGAAGAAATCGAAAATAATGATGGAGAGCTAATTTATAAAGCTGATTTCTCTCCAGTTAAAGTATTCGAAGAATCTACAAGTTATCTAATCGTCGATATGCTTGGAGATGTAATCAATAAGAGTTATGGTACATCTCATGATATGCCAAGTAAACTTAAATTTAATTCTAAAAACCTATTTGTAAAAACAGGGACTTCTGAGTACTATAAAGACCTATGGGTTGTTGGTGGTTCTACAAAAATAACTGTTGGTCTATGGAATGGATACGATAGTCCGGCAAAAGTACCAAGTTATGACTATGCTCAAAGAAGCTGGATTGCAGTTATGAATGCTACTTATGCACTTGATAAAAACTTAATCTCTCCAGATACTGCCTTTAGTCGACCTAAATCAGTCGTTGATGCAAGTATCAACGGTTATAACAATGCAAAAGGTGGTACAAAAGATATAGTTCCAAATGGCTTTAAAGAACTATCTAAAGAAAAAACATTGGCGAAGTTTGGTTATAATATCGATAAGGGTATTTCATTTAGCGATCCTTCAAAAGTCGATGTAACAAAACCTGTTCAAAAAGAAGAGAAGAAAGACGACAAAGACAAAAAGGATAAAAAAGAAGAGCAAGAAGAGCGTACAGTAACAATTACTGAAACTTCTCCTCCAATCTTAAAACCAACTGTTATTACAGAAGAAGATGAAGAATAACAAAAAAGAGGGTTGAGCATATAGTTCAATCCTCTTTTTTATATATTTTTATTATTACGCTTCTTATTCTCCTAGCACATCGTATAAAGCTGGAAGATCGTGTGCTTTAGCTATTTCTCCCCAATTCCCTACATCATCTAAACCATTTGCATGAGTTACAGTATAAATAACTTTAGTTAATGTGTAAAACTCCTGTAATGGCTTTAATAAATTCTTAAGATTTGATTTATTTACATCACACATTAGCTTCTCATAAAGAGTTGTAGCCGCTTTACTATCAGTGCAATTTATTACATCATCAGGAATAATACCCGCATGAGCCAAGTACAATAAGTAATTATAAACAGCCTTAAATGTTCTATATGAGTCTGTTATTCCTACATCATTAGATGTTTTTATTACTTTTTTATAAGAGAAATTACTGATTTGTTGTTGAATTGGATTTTTAATTTTTTCAATCAGTAATCCTATAAATTCATCTGTTACCTTTTTTTGATTCTCTACAACATTATCGGGAGTAATATTTTTCTCCAATAATCTATTATAAAAATCACAGAAAATTTTATCTAATTCATACGTATCTTCTTCAGTCAAAAACTCTTCAGGTGCAACAAAGTTTTTTATTATCGCTGGAAATTCTATAGTTTTTCCTACATGAAATGTTCCTACAGTCATATTTAACGATTGTACAAAATCATTTTTTCTTACAAAATTATATATATGATGAGCGTTTTTTGCATAATAATTAGAAGTAAATTCTTGAAGTTTATTAGTCGCCTCTAAATCTTTTTCTAAAAAATACTCTTCTAATTTTTTATTATATTTTTTATCATATTTTCTTAATTGTTTTAACTGTGGTAATGCTGTATTGAATGTATAAACTCGCTGGTATATTTTCTTAAGTAATTCTACCGTGATAGCTAAATGACCACCAAGTGAATGTCCAGCTGCAACTTTATAGCATACATCAAAGTCCGGAATCTTTCTTTTTAAAAATCTATTAAATAAACATGCTGAGTCTATCTGACTAGTGTTTTCTCCTGAAACTATTCCTGTATAATTGTAAAACCAATCACTAATATCTTCACTCTCACTACCTCTATAAATAACAAGAAGTTCTTTAAGTTCTGGTATATAAATTGCTGTAGCTTGAAATCCATTTTTCGTAATCTTTGGAATTGATATTCCACTATTATATACTTCAATATCTTCAAATGTTTTTCCAGTTATATCTTTTATAATTCTTTTTATTTTATATTCTGCTGTACTTTGTTTCTTATTTCCTTTAATTAAATAATCATACTCCGCTAATTTCGCAATAAGTAAAGGATTATGGAAAAATCTTAACATCGTCGAATCACCTCTTTTATATAAAAACAATTATAACATATTTTATAGAGAATATAAAAATTCTATATCTTCCCATATAATGAGAAAATATAGAATTCTTATTTTTATTATACGTTAAATCTAAATAACATGATGTCGCCGTCTTTTACTTCGTATTCTTTACCTTCAAGACGAACACGACCAGCTTCTTTAGCTTTTGGCATACTTCCGTATTCAACTAAGTCATCATAACTTACAGTTTCAGCACGGATGAATCCACGCTCAAAATCAGAGTGAATTATTCCAGCACATTCAGGTGCTAACATACCTTTTTTGAATGTCCACGCACGTACTTCTTGGACACCTGCTGTGAAGTATGTTGCTAATCCTAATAAGCTATAACTTGCTTTGATTAGTTTATCTAATCCACTTTCATCGATTCCTAGTTCTTCTAAGAACATTGCTTTTTCTTCATCTTCTAATGAAGCCATTTCTTCTTCAATCTTCGCACAAACTACGATTACTTGGCTTCCTTCACTTGCAGCAAATTCACGAACACTTGCTACGTGTTTGTTAGAATCAACGTCTAGTAAATCATCTTCACTTACGTTAGCAACATAAAGCATAGGTTTCATTGTTAATAAATGTAATCCTTTTGCGATTTTTTGCTCTTCTTTGTCTAATTCTAAAAGTCTAGCTGGTTTTTCTTCTTTAAGAATATCACGTACTTTAGAAAGTACTGCAAATTCTGCAACAGCATCTTTATCTTTTTGTTTAGCTTGCTTTTCAACACGTCCGATACGTTTTTCAACACTTTCTAAGTCAGCTAAGATTAACTCTAAGTTAATAACTTCAATATCGTATAATGGATCCACTCCTCCAGCTACGTGAGTAATGTTTTCATCCTCAAAACATCTAACAACTTGACAAATTGCATCTACTTCACGGATGTGACTTAAGAATTTATTTCCTAGTCCTTCTCCTTTAGATGCACCTTTTACGATACCAGCAATATCTGTAAATTCAAATGATGTTGGTACTGTTTTTTTAGGTTCTACTAATTCTGTTAATTTATTTAGTCTGTGGTCTGGCACTTCTACAATTCCTACGTTTGGATCAATTGTTGCGAAAGGATAGTTCGCTGCTAATGCTCCTGCTTTTGTAATTGCGTTAAAAAGTGTACTTTTTCCTACGTTTGGTAATCCTACTATTCCGGCTGTTAATGCCATAGTATCAATCACTCCTTTTCTTCATTAATTTCTTATATTACTTAGGCCTTGCCTACTCAACTTAACTATTATAACATAAAACGCAAAACTTATCATTTAATATTATGTTATTTAAAAATATTTTTGTTAATAATCATTAATTTTATTCATTAGTATCATAAAAGATACTAACTATTATAAAAGTACGTACTTTACAAATTGTATTTTGATATGTAAAATATATTAAAAGATATAAAGTTTTATGAAAAAAATTTTTAAAGGATATAATTAACTATGAAAAAATATAATTCAAATATTAAACTTGGAACTGCAACACTTAATGTTGTAAGCTTTGAAAGACAGCTTAAATTCTACACAGAAGCTATGGGTATGACTATAATTTCAAAAAACGAAACGGAAGCTACTTTAGGTACTTCTGATAATACTCCGCTTCTTCACTTAAAAAAAGTCGATGACCCTCTTGTACGTTCTTACGGACTATATCACATAGCCTACCTAGTTCCAGATGAACAAAGTCTAGCAAACATACTGCGCCACTTTATAGATTCTAATATACCTTTAGATGGTGGATCTGATCATGGTTATAGTAATGCACTTTATCTAAGTGATATTGAAGGTAATGGAATAGAAGTATATTATGATAAAGATGAAAGTACTTGGGATAAAAAAGAAGACGGTAAAATCATAGGAGTAACAGAACCTATTGATGCTACTCACCTACTTGATATTTCTGAAACTGTAGTGCCTTATTCTTTACCAGTAGGAACTATTATTGGGCACGTTCATCTAAGTGTTCAAAACTCTACCGTTTCTTCTAACTTCTACCAAGAAGTACTAGGATTTAGTGATAAATTCACCGTGGCTAGTGCAAGTTGGATTGCTTATGGTGATTATCATCATCACCTTGCTGTTAATCACTGGGGTGGCCCTAACCTAAGTCTTAGACAAAAAGGTACACCAGGTTTAGATCATTTTGAAATTCTATTTATTGACGATGTTGCTTACAACAAAGTTGTAGAAAATATAAAAAATAACAATGCTAAAATCATCTCTGAATATGACGATAAAATCATCATTAATGATCCTAATGGAATTGAAATTCATTTAATAAAAGAAGTATAAGATCTAAAAATCTTTATGTGGGTGACTTATCAAAATTGATTCCTCTGATTGAGTCACTCCCTTTTAGTTTTTATTCGCTTATTTCCCTAGCATTATGATATAATAAGAATATTATTTTATCAGAAGGAGGACCTATGCAAGAATTTATAGCTCAATTTGGTAGCTTTGCACCTATAGTCTTTTTAATACTAGCATCTATATTACCAATATTTTTATTCCCACCAGGGATATTCTCTGCAATTGGTGGTTATTTATTTGGTTTTACTCATGGTTTTATCCTTTCAATAATTTCTGCGTTAATATACACTAGTGCGATGTTTTTTATCTCAAGATACTTTGCAAGTGACTACGTTAAAAAATACTTAGCGAAAAAACTATCGAAAAAACAATATGATACAATTTTCGGTATTAGTGAAAA